>JAHCLG010000004.1 GCA_026125385.1 Legionellales bacterium | reverse complement strand
AAGCTGATTTAATTCTCCTGCAAAAATTCAGTAGCATGAATGATTGCAAAAAAATAATCAGCATCGATCACTTCCTCACTCACGCCATTCATTTGAATTAACACGGGAATACACACAAAATTTTTGGGTACAGCGAGACGATTAATTTTCTCTTTGACTTCCTCAATCACACTGGTCCCAATGAGATTTTTGGAAAATTTAATTTCACAGACAAAGAGCATGCCTAAACGAGTTTGAATCAAATAATCAATTTGACAACCTGGCAAGCGCTTAGTTTGACGTTGGTAGTGTCACTCATAAAAAATACGCCAAATTGGTAAATGTCATTTTCACGTATTTTAAACCTCATGATCTAAAATACGCAAGAATGACATTTGCTATTTTTGCGTAAGATATTCAATCCTTATCCTACTTGACTTTGTAGCCTAATCCCCTACACTCCTACGCAAGTTTAAAAACGACCTTGGAGCATTCAATGAAAATCGATCCGACCATTATTACCCATTTAAACACCATTTTGCGCAATGAACTCACCGCCATTAACCAATATTTTTTACATGCGCGCATGTTCAAAAACTGGGGATTTTCGAAATTGGCCGAGCATGAACATCATGAGTCGATTGATGAAATGAAACACGCTGATAGCTTAATTGAACGCATTTTATTTCTCGAAGGCTTACCCAATTTGCAGGATTTAGACAAACTCTTAATTGGCGAAAATCCTCAAGAATGTTTGCACTGTGATTTAACCTTGGAACAAAAAGCCATCCCCGATTTACGCCAAGCCATTGCCTATTGTGAAAGCAAACACGATTTTGTGACGCGCGATATGCTGCGCACTATTTTAGCGTCTGAAGAAGAACACATCGATTGGATTGAAACTCAATTAGGATTAATGGCTCAATTAGGTGTTCAGAATTATTTGCAGGAAAAGATTTAATTGACGACCTCATCCCCATCCTTTTGCTCGGATGGGGATGTTCATCATCGAGATAAATAATGTTAACCTGCTGCTCTTGCTGATAACCTACGGCCATTGTCACGTGGATTACGCATCTCTATTTCCCCCGCTACAGGAGGTCTATCACGCCCACAAATAGCCATGATTAGATATGTGCCAAGGATAAGGGCGAACGCCCCCGCTCCTACACTTCCAATAATCACCGTATTCGATGATGTTATTGAACCGCTACTGCGATCTGCGCATTTCATCAATCTTTGGAAAATAGGAATATCAATCTGCTCAAAACATCCGACACGCGTGTCAGAAAACATCAAGAGATTCATAGTCTGACTTATCGTTTGATTGGCAATAAAATCGCCTTTCTGGCATAAGTGAACATAGGCGCTTTCTAGATACTGCACTGCCAAGCCGAATGTCAGCGCGGTTAATTTATCCACGCCTATTAATGTTTTTAAACAATAGAGCGCCTCCCAATAAAGCGAACTCGCCGGTGAAGCACAAATTCCAAATAAGGGATCATAGGCTTTATCGATATCATTGGGGATTTTATTCTGGAAAGTACTAAATAATGTTAACGTCGTGTTCGGCGGACAAATTTCCTGCACATCAACACCTTGAAGTTTTTCCCGGGTGTGCTGCTGTGCTGCTTCTTGTTTTTGCGCATCCTTTATCCGCTGACTATATTCGCTAATAATAGCCGCTCGATTCTTTTGCTGCTTTTTTTGAGCCTTGGATGAAAAAAATGCCTCAGTGACTTGTTTGGCTCGACCACCTAACCAATTTTTCGCACCCTCCCACCAACTTAAACTAGTATGCTTGTCCAGTTGGTCGGGCGTTTTTGCATTTGACGTGTCAGTTTTAAATAATGGAGCTGTTCCGGGCATAAGCCACTACCTTCTTTGTTATTATTATTTTCAAAAGTTGGGCAATTATAGAACAGCTTACACGTATATTCAATCAGTCCTTGAGTTATTCAGTCACCGCTTTCTTAATTAATTCCTGTAATTCGCCTTGCTCGTATAATTCAGCCATGATATCGGAACCGCCAATGAGTTCGCCTTTGATATACAATTGCGGAAAGGTCGGCCAGTTAGAATAAAGTGGCAATTGTTGGCGAATTTCGGGATGTTGCAAAATATCGATGAATGCATATTTTTCGCCACAGGCGTTGAGCACTTGCACGGCGCGTGCTGAGAAACCACACTGCGGCATTTGTGGGCTGCCTTTCATGTAGAGAATAATATTATTATTAGCAATTTGTTGTTGAATGTCGTCGATAATACTCATGAGAAATACTCTTTACCGGTAAAAAAGAAACTTAGTTTACCGACATTGTTTTATCTTGTCACCTCTCCAATCGCACGGATATGTTAAGATGGTAATTCAAGACTTGCGTTGCAAGACTCGTCTACGTAAACTCTTTAGCTAACTTATTTTCATTCATTTAGTAAAAAATAGGAGCACTATCATGGCATTTGAATTACCCCCTCTACCCTATCCAATGAATGCATTGGAACCGCATTTATCCAAAGAAACATTAGAATATCATTATGGCAAACACCATCAAGCCTACGTCAATAATTTAAATAATTTAATCCCCAGCACCAATTACGAAGGATTAACCTTAGAAGAAATTATCATGAAATCGACCGGTGGCGTATTTAACAATGCGGCGCAAATTTGGAATCATACGTTTTTTTGGCATTGTTTAACGCCAGAAGGCAAAGGCAAACCCAGCGGTGCACTGTTGGAAGCCATCAATAAAACCTTTGGATCGTTTGAAAAATTTCAAGAATCCTTTAATAAAACCGCAATTGGAACATTTGGTTCAGGCTGGGCATGGTTAGTTAAAAATAAACAAGGCAGTTTAGAATTAATCAGCACCAGCAATGCCGGCACGCCCATGACCGAACATAAAAAAGCCTTACTCACCTGCGATGTTTGGGAACATGCTTATTATATCGACTATCGCAATGCGCGTCCTAAATACGTCGAAACGTTTTGGAAATTAGTGAATTGGGATTTCGTTGAAAAGAACTTTGCCGAAGAATAAGGCTGAATTATTTTTGGGCGTGTTATCAATTCGCTATGCTGATAGTAGATCGTGTGCTTGAGCGCCAAGCTCAACGAAATACGCAAAGCAAAATAGCATTGTTATCACGCCCAAATTACGCTACCCATCACTAAGGTTTAAGCCTAAGGAGAAAATTCATTATGACATCCTGCCCTCATCCTGCTGGTGAATTAGTAGGAAGAACCTTAGCCATGCCCTGCGACACCAATGCCAATGGTGATATTTTTGGTGGGTGGTTAGTGTCAGAAATGGATTTAGGTGGCGGAATTTTAGCTAAGCGAGTGAGTGGTGGTCGCATTGTTACGGTAGCCATTCATGCGATGACCTTTATTCGCCCCGTCAAAATTGGCGATGTTGTCAGTTGCTATGCCGAGCTGATTAAAACAGGTCGCACCTCAATGACCATCAATATTGAAGCCTGGGCTACTCCTGGCGATGGTAACGACCTCCATAAAGTCACCGAAGGCACATTTATTTATGTCGCCATCGACGAACATGGACAACCTCGACCGGCGATCTCTTTCTAACGTATTGTTATCACTAAAAATGGCATACTGACATATTTTATGTTGAGTATTTGTGATAAATATGCAAAAATTAACTTTAAAATATGTTAGATAGGTGTTTTAAATGCTCGTAGAGTTTCGATTAAGTAATTATCGGTCTGTTCGAGAACCACAAGTACTAAGCATGGTTGCTAGTACAGGTAAAGAGCTGCCTACCAATGTGAGCCCCGCAGATTCCGATGCGAAGTTAGAGCTAGTTCACACGGCGGTTATTTATGGAGCGAATGCAGCAGGAAAAAGTAACTTAATTCGAGCATTACATTTCATGCGAGAATTTATTTTATCTTCAACCAAAGAATTGCAAAAAGGGGAAGACATTTCTGTAGATAGCTTTCTTTTTGATAAAGAGTATTTGTCTAAGCCAAGTAAGTTTGAAGTGACTTTTATCAAGAATAAAGTGCGCTATCAATATGGATTTGAATTGGATAAACGCCATATTCATGAAGAATGGTTATTCGCTTATCCATTTGGACGTATGCAACAATGGTTTCATCGTGTTTATGATAAAAAGAAAAATAGTTATTTGTGGAAATTTAGTACGTTATTCACTGGGCAAAAACAATTATGGAAAGATTCAACTCGAGATAATGCACTTTTTTTGTCTACGGCGGTGCAACTTAACAGCGAACAACTTGCTTCTATCTTTGATTGGTTTCAAAAAGATTTGGTCGTTCTTCCAGCATTCAATAGAATAAATCTAAGTAGAAGTCTTGCACAATTAGAGACACATGAAGGAAAGAAAAAACTCCTAAAATATATCAATATTGCTGATGCAAGTATTTCTGACATTTTAACGGTTACTGAAAAATTTTCTTCAGATAAAATTCCCAAAGATATCCCTGATAATATCAAAGAAAAAATTAAACATGATTTATCGGGTAAAGATATTCTAACAAAACTTGAGTTTATTCATCCCGATAATACCTCATTAGATTTCGAGGAAGAATCACATGGCACGCAAAAGTTTTTTGGCTTCGCAGGTTATTGGGTTGATGCTTTAGAAAATAAAAAAGTGGTGGTAGTCGACGAATTAGATAATAGTTTACATCCTCTAGCCGTTAGATTTCTTATTAACTTAATTTCTGATCCTGAAGTAAACCAAAATAAATCACAATTAATTTTTACTACACACGACACATCATTGTTAGATAGCAATCTTTTTCGTCGTGATCAAGTGTGGTTTGTTGAAAAAGATCAATATAATTCAACCCAATTATACCCATTACTCGATTTTAGTCCTCGAAAAGATGAAGCAATTGGTCGAGGATATCTCCAGGGAAGATATGGTGCTTTACCTTATATCGGCAACTGGAGTTTTTAGTGGGAACAGATAATTTACATTTTAAAAGAAAACAGCAAAGTATAAAGACACTTGCACGAAAAAAAGGTCAACGTAAACCCTACGATGTGGTGTTGATCGTTTGCGAAGGAAGTAAAACAGAACCTAACTATTTGAAGGGTTTATGTGAATATTTACAACTAAATCCTGCAAATATTGTTATTAAATCTTGTTCTTTGGGAAATGATCCTATGAGCATTGTTAATTTTGCTTTGAAAGAACATAAGCGTGATGATTATGACCGGATATATTGTGTTTTTGATAAAGAGCATACAAACTATCAACAAGCATTAGATAAAATCAGTTCTCAGAATAAAATTTCAATTTATGCTATTACATCAAGTCCGTGTTTCGAATATTGGCTTTTGCTACATTATGAAGATACATCTAAACCTTTCCACGAAAAAAGCAATAAGTCTGTTGGTGATCAACTAAAATCATTGCTGAAAAAATATATTAAAAACTATCATGAGGCCAATAAAGATATTTTCGTAATAACTCAAAAACATTTAAAGCAAGCCATCATTAGAGCTAAACGTATCGATAAAATGCAAGAAAAAAATGGGACGGATAATCCATCCACAAAAGTCTATCAATTAGTGGAATATCTAATCAGCATAAAAAAATAACGCTCTAATCTTCATCCCCCAACGATAATAAACTTGCATTACCACCCGATGCCGTGGTATCGATGGTCAGCATGCGTTCTACACACAAGCGGGACAAATAATGTGGTCCACCGGCTTTAGGGCCTGTGCCCGATAAACCTTCACCACCAAAAGCTTGTACGCCCACCACAGCACCGATCATATTACGATTCACATAACAATTTCCGGCGTGGACACGCTGACTCAGATAATTTACCGCATGATAAATTCGGCTCTGCACACCAAACGTTAATCCAAAACCGGTTTGATTAATTTCAGCAATAATATTATCTAAATTGCGATGATCAAAACGGATGATATGTAAAAAGGGGCCAAAAACTTCGTGGGTTAATTCGCTAATTGAATTAATTTCAACGATAGTGGGTGCAAAAAAATAACCCGCCGTTAACTCGCGATGCAATGGCGTTTGATAAATTAATTTAGCGTGTTGTTGTATATTAGCCAAATGATTTTGCAAATTATTCAAGGCCGCTTTATCAATAACGGGTCCAATGTCGGTGCGGTAAAAACTGGGATCTCCCACCACCAATTCGGCCATAGCACCTTGTAGCATATGAATCACTTTATCCGCAATTTCTTGTTGTAAATAAAGCACGCGTAATGCCGAACAACGCTGCCCCGCACTGATAAACGCAGAAGTAATGACATCCATCACTAATTGTTCTGGCAATGCCGTGGAATCGGCAATCATCACATTCTGTCCGCCGGTTTCTGCAATAAATGGTACGATTGCTCCGGGTTTTTTAGCGAGGGTTAAATTAATGGCTTTGGCAACTTGGGTCGAACCCGTAAACATCGCCCCACTGACATCGGGATGAGCAATTAATTCGTGGCCAATCGTTTCACCGTCACCTAATAGTAATTGCAAAACATTTTTTGGAATACCCGCTTCATAGGCCAGTTGCACGGCACGATAAGCAATTAGCGACGTTTGCTCAGCGGGTTTGGCAATCACACAATTTCCTGTGACTAAAGCTGCGGTAATTTGTCCTAAGAAAATTGCTAACGGAAAATTCCAAGGACTGATACAAACAATAATTCCACGACCCTGCAAACTTAACGCATTAAATTCACCGGTGGGACCTGGCATGAGACGTGGTTGACTTAATTGTTTTTCCGCTTCTGATCCATAATAACGACAAAAATCGATGGCTTCACGCACTTCGCTGATGCCATCTGCCAAAGTTTTTCCCGCTTCACGAATAGTCAGCGCAAGTAATTCTGGCAGATGTTCTTCGAGCAAATTTGCTAATGTGTGTAAATATCCGACACGTTCACTCACTGGCGTGTGTGACCAATGATCAAATGCCTTTTTAGCTTCTAGAAACGCGCCATCAATTTCAAATTTTTGTGAAAAGCTCACTTCACCTAAACAAGAATCTAATTGAAAAGGTGAGTAAACGGGAAATTTTTCCCCTGGCGCGCGTTGCTGATAAATAAAAGATTCTGCCTGCCATTTTTTTTCTGTAAAATCAGTTAATTTTTGTTGTAAAGAATATAATTCCGATCGATTACTGCTATCAAAACCGCGTGAATTGAGTCGTTCGTTTCCAAATAAATGACGAGGGAGAGGAATACGGGGATGTGCTTTATGGGTCATTAATTCTAATTGTTTAACGGGCGATGCTATTAACGATTGAAGAGGTGAATTTTCATCAACAATCCGATTCACAAAAGAAGTATTCGCACCATTTTCTAATAACCGACGAACTAAATACGCTAAAAGATCTTGATAACCTCCTACCGGTGCGTAAATCCGACACGGAATATTTTCTTGCTCGCGCCCAACAACTTGATCGTAAAGAGGTTGCCCCATACCATGCAAACATTGGAATTCAAAATCACGATACTTTCCAGCCATGGCTAAAATAGCCGATAAACTATAGGCATTATGCGTAGCAAATTGCGGAAAAATAACGTCCGTATGATTTAATATTTTTTTCGCACACACTAAAAAAGAAACATCAGTGGCAATTTTACGGGTAAAAACCGGATAGCCTGCAAACCCACCCACTTGCGCACGTTTAATTTCGCTATCCCAATAAGCGCCTTTGATCAAACGGATCATTAAACGTTTTTGCGCACGCTGAGCTAATTGAATTAACCAATCTAAAACATATGGCGCGCGTTTTTGATAGGATTGCACCGCTAACCCAAAACCTTGCCAATGTTTTAAACTGGGATCTAAAACAATTTTTTCAATAATATCTAACGATAAATCGAGACGATCGGCCTCTTCGGCATCGACGGTTAAGTTAATATTGGCTTTTGCCGCCAGTTGCGCGAGCATTAATACTTTGGGGGTTAATTCTTTTAAAACCCGTTGATATTGGGTAGCTTCATAACGGGGATGCAATGCTGATAATTTAATGGAAATTCCAGGATTTTCTCGCGGGTCGGAAGAATTTGCCACCCGCGCAATTTTTTCAATCGCTTGTTGATAGGCTTGAAAATATCGCTCTGCATCAGCCTGGGTACGTGCAGCTTCTCCTAACATATCGTAAGAATAACGATACCCCATTGCTTCATTAGTTTTAGCACGTTTAATCGCAGACTCTATGGTTTGCCCCATCACAAATTGTTGACTCATGATTTTCATCATACGATTAATCGCTAAACGAATTGCGGGCATCCCTGAACGCGTAATTAATTGACGTAACGATCCAAATAAATGACTAGGTGAGGTTTTTTGCGTTGATAACATTTTTCCGGTTAACATTAAGCCCCAGGTCATGGCATTCACAAAAATGGATTCACTTTCGCCTTGATGTTCTTCCCATTTACCTTGCGCGATTTTATCGACAATTAATTTATTAATTGTTTCCGTATCGGGAATGCGTAACAAGGCTTCCGCTAAACACATAAGTGCCACACCTTCTTCGCTGGATAAATCATATTCCATTAAAAAGGCATCCAGTCCGCCTTGCTTTTTACGACGAGCACGCACACCTGCAATTAATTTTAACGCGCGTTGTTCTGTGGTGTAGAGTTGATGATCATTTAACGTGGGTTGTTCAAGGAGAGCTTTAACACAAGTATCCTCATCCTGGCGATATAGTTTATCCATTAATAAACGCAATTCATCATTATTTTTGGGAATATCGTTCAGCAGCATAAGGCTATCCTCGAATTTAAATAGCGCTTATTATAGCAAGTCTTGCGCTAGATGCTTTATTTTTGTTTATGGGGAAAATAAATAATTAATTAAAGCCAATGGCCTGCGGCAAAATAATGTAAAATCATACTGCGTAATTTTACTAATTCACCATGAAAAAAATGGCCTACATTGGGGAAACGAATCACACGAGGTTTTACCGTTAATTCCTCCACCCAATTAAATACGCTCTTAGGGTCGACGACCTCATCAGCTTCGCCTTGGATTAATAACCAAGGGCATTCAACCACCGGCAAGGTTTTAAAATCAAAGTGTTCCACGGCTGGGGCAACGGTAATTAAATGTTTTATAGGAAATTCTTTGGCATATAAACTACTCGCACGATATGCCACATAAGAACCAAATGAAAATCCATTCAGCAAAAATACAGCCTCGGGTTTTAATGTTTTAAAATATTGTAAGAGCGCTAATAAATCTTCTGTTTCGCCAATACCTTCACCGTATAAACCTTCGCTATTACCCACACCGCGAAAATTAAATCGCACGGCAATACAACCTAAATCACGAAATGTTTTTGCTAAAGTATGAACGACTTTATTCGTCATAGTCCCTTCAAACAAAGGATGAGGATGGCAAATAATGGCAAGCTCAGGGTATTTAATTTCCGCGGGAACGGTCAGCGCTATTTCCAGTTTTCCTACTGCTCCTTCGATCAAATGTATCGATTCACCGGCACTGTTTAAATCGAGCATGGTTTTGCCTCTATCTATGAGAATAATCTAGCAATTTAAGCGAATTTAGGTGGATAAGACAAGTAAAACAAACGCAACCTGTGCTGAATGCTTGCCTAAGCCAAGATTTTCGTATACCATCGCCCATCTTATAAAACGATAAAACCGCATTGTCTAGAGGTTTATTATGAAAGCAGATCTTCATCCAACTTATCATGCTGTTACAGTCACTTGTAGCTGCGGCCATTCATTTGCAACGCGCTCCACGCATGCGCAAGAGCAATTGCATATTGATGTGTGTTCGCAATGTCACCCCTTTTATACTGGTAAGCAAAAAATCGTCGATAGTGGTGGCCGTGTTGATCGTTTTAATCGTAAATTCAATATGGGTACTCGTCAAACAGCCGCAGAAGCTAAATAGTTCTTTATCTATATTTTGCAATGTTGACGTGGTATGATTTAGTAACGCTATTTTAGAACCTGTTTGAAATCTCCAAACTTGATTTAGCAGTTTATATGCTCATTGGAGATTTTCAACAGGCACGCAGAGCGCCTACCAAGCCCCAACCAAGGTACCAAAACATGCCCAAAATTATTTCACAACGATCTCCTATTATAGGCTGGTTTATCTGCGGTTTAGCGGCGGTATTCTATTGTTACGAATATTTTTTGCGAATTGCCCCGAGTGTCATGTCCAATGATTTGCGTGCTGCCTATCATCTCGATGCCTCAAGCTTTGGCCAATTAGTCGGTTTTTATTATTTCGCCTATACCCCCATGCAACTCGTGGTCGGTGTGTTAATGGATCGCTACGGTCCTCGTCGCTTATTGTTTGTGGCTTGTCTGATTTGTGCCATGGGCGCATATCTATTCGCAGCCACCCAAAATCTTTATCTCGCTGAAACTGGCCGTTTTTTAATAGGCTTAGGATCTGCGTTTGCCTTTGTGGGCGTCATGAAACTCGCATCAATTTGGCTTCCCCCTGAACGCTTTGCGCTTGCCGCCGGATTAACCACAAGCTTAGGCATGTGTGGTGCGATCCTTGGCGATAATATCCTCGATGGCATTGTAAAAAATTTAGGATGGCGAACCACCACCTTTGATTCTGCGATATTAGGCTTAATAGTGGCTGTTGCCATTATTTGGCTCATTCGCGATACCAAACGCGTGCCGTTTAACCCTCCTCCTACCACCCAACAAACTTGGGTAAGTCTTTGGCATGGTTTGAAAAGAATCTTCACTCAACCGCAAATGTGGTTGATTGGTTTGCTGGGTTGCCTGTGCTATACCTCAGCGAGTGCCTTTGCAGAAATGTGGGGTATTCCCTATTTAACTTATGCCAAACATCTTAGCAATAACAGCGCCTCGTCGGTGATGTCGCTGGTGTTTGTGGGTTGGCTAATGGGTTGTCCAGTAGCAGGTTGGCTGTCTGATCGCCTAAAACAACGACGTTTAATTTTCATGTTCACAGGAATCACAACAGGAATAAGCTTTTTATTATTATTTTTTATTCCCAATCACACCGTTTATTCCATTTCCGTTTTATTATTTATTATTGGATTTTGTTCAGGTGGTCAAGTACTGTGTTTTGCCTGTGCCTGCGATATTAATGCGAAAAAATTAGCAGGGACGGCCTTAGCATTCACCAATATGATCGTAATGATTTCTGGCGATATTTTACAACCTTTAATTGGCAAACTACTCGACTACACCTGGGCGGGTGCTACGAATGCCACGGGCGAACGCTTATACGATGCTCATGCCTTTCACTTAGCACTCTTAATATTACCCTTATTTTATTTTAGCGCCTTTGTGTTAGCGAAATTTTTCTTAAAAGAAACCTATCCTAATTAGCTTGATTATTGAGTCTCAATGTAGAACACAAAAAATCAACGCGATACGGCGAGCGCAGCGTAGAATGATCAATCTGCACTAATCACTAATTGGTCTGACTGTAAATTTGCATCACAATAAAAAGGTAGTGGAAGATTGGTTTTACCATGCCCAATTTTATCGCATTGCCAAACTGGAAAATCACACTGCTCAGCAAAATAACGCAAATAGCGATTATTTGTTTCTTCTTCGATGATTTGATTGTCAACGGGAAAAACATCAAAAAAATAGCCGAATATTAATGCTTTGACGGAATTAAATAAATTAATTCGTTGAAAATATTTTAAGGTACGCGACGTGCGATACGCCCGCTCACTGACATCTTCGATAATAACAATTTTATCGCGCCCATCCAGTTGCCAACAATCCGCAATACTAATATTTAATAAGCTTAAATTACCACCGATTAATTTTGCCGTAATAGGAGGACTGGTTTTGGCCAAACTATTTAAAGGGATTAACGAATTAATGACGATTTGTTGTTGTTTACCGAAAATAAAATCTAAGCTAATCTCTAACGCCGTTTGATCTAATTCTGGCTTAAGCAATGCCGCCGCGCCATAGCCATGCACCACTGGCCAATCAAGTTGTTGAGTAAAATAAATTAACAATGCCGTAATATCACTAAATCCCATTAATAATTTTTTCGGCGCGTGCATTAATTGATCTCGCAATGGCTGTAAATAGGGAATAAGATCCGCACTGCCTTCTCCACCTCTGAGTGGCCAAATCATTTGAATATCACTAGCTAACATATAATCGCGTAAAATTGCTGCGCGATATTGTGGTGATTTAGGTTGAAAAACATGATCATCATAAACGCATTCTATACCATAACGATTTTTTAAAATTTCGCTAACGTGTTTTGCATCTTCTCGCCGTAACGTACACGAAGCGGGTGCGACTAAACCAATTTTATTACCTTGCGTTAATGAATATGGATTTAAAATAGTTGTCATGAATCATTTGCCTTCAGTGATAAATCATTGTATTGTGTGCTACAAGAAAATTTGGTGCCAATTTATTATGACAGAAGTCGAGATTAAAATCAGTCAATCCGTTGCCATTTTAGTAGATGGTAATAATATCGAACGTAGTATCCACGAGCAATGCAGAAACGATGCTGCTATGTTGAATTTCGATACTCTGATCCCTAAACTAATCGACGATCGCGCGTTAAACCGTTTAATTTATTTTCGTGAAGGTAAACACATTTCCTCTAAATTAGCTGAGCGCTTACATGGTTTATATCATGGCTCGGTGGTACCTTGTCATAAAAGTGCCGATATTCCCCTCTCTATCAAAGCTACGCAATTAGCCAGTAAAGTTGACACCATTATTATTATGTCTGGTGATTCCGATTACATTGAATTAGTGCGTCATTTGAAAGCCATGGGCGTACGCGTAGAAATTGCCGCGCTTGAAAGCACTACCTCTCATCTCCTCATGGAAGAAGCCGATCATTTTCATCCCATTGTCGAAGAAGATTGGTTTATTTTATCCACACGTAAACCGCTTAATCATCGCCGCCGAAAATATCGCGACTCTTCGAATTAGCCGATAACCCGAGAGCTATCGCCACAGCGGGCCAAACAGCGCTGATGGTATGCCACCATGCTCTCATGCCCAGCTTGGTGGCAAACTTTTCTTGATTTACCGCTGCGATAACGTTGCTCAAGTGCTCAAAAATCAATAAGATGCATTAAGCTAATACTGCTCGCCAATGAAAAAGCGGTGAGCACCTTGCAATCGCTGGGAATACATCCACCCGCGTCTTGTCAAACTATTTAAGTTTTCTAAAACATTGCCGATAATATTATCGGGATACTGTATCTTATGTTTTTGCAGCCACATTCTTCAGGATTGAGAATGAAACATTACCTTGGAATAAAAGCTGATGAAAAATAAAATCATTGATGAAATCGTACAAGAAATTGATCGATTAGTGAAAGCAAATCACCAATTTGCCATTATCGCTATTAAGATAGAACAATTTTCTCATATTAATACTATCTTGGGTTTTCATATAGGTGATCAACTTTTGCATCAGATCAATAAACGTCTTCACGAATATGCCCAAAACTGTTTTATTCGCAAACTTGATCACGCTGAATTTATTGTGATCCATGCTCATAAAAATCAACTCGATTTATTGGATGGATTTGTTCGCGAACTCAAAAAGCAATTAATTAATTTGTATCATATTAATAAACATGAGCTCCAAATTGCGCTACGCGTGGGTTTAACGACTTACCCCAATACTGAAAAAAATGCTCAGAATTTACTGCACCAAGCAAAAATCGCGATGAACCATGAGATTGAATCACCTCATCAAGATTATGTTATTTATCATGAAGAATTTAAACAATCAGAAAAAATTCATCACTTAATTCAACAAGAAATTTGTAAAGGATTAAAAGAAGAAGAATTTATCTTGCACTATCAACCCAAAATTGATTTGCGCACCGGTGAAATATGTGGTGTTGAAGCCGTTGCCCGTTGGAATCATCCAACATTAGGATTAATTCAACCTAAGCAATTTATCGGTGTTTGTGAAAATGCCGGTTTAATTTCGCAAATTGAAAAATGGACGATTAAGCAAGCTTTTTCTGCATTAAAAGAATGGCAAGACTTATATCATGCTAATTTTCATGTGGCAGTTAATCTTTCAACAAAAGAGTTGATTAATCACACCATGATTGATTTTATCAGTAATATTATCGACGAGAAAAAAATTAACCCACGCCAGATTGAAGTTGAAATTACCGAAAGCTTGCTCATGGAAAACTACTCAGAATATGAAAGTGTTTTATATAAAATTCATGATTTAGGAATTCACTTAGCCTTAGATGATTTTGGCACAGGATATTCTTCACTACATTATTTAACGCATTTTCCATTTGATATTGTCAAGCTCGATAAAGCCTTTGTGGATTCACTCTTAACCAACTCCAAATCTAAAATCATTACCAAAGCTATATTTAATTTATGCAAAGAATTAGGATTAACAACCGTTGCTGAAGGTATTGAAACTCGCGATCAATTTGATTGTCTACGAGAAATGAATTGCGATCAAGTTCAAGGATTTTATCTTTCACCACCCTTAACTCAAGATAAAATTTCAGCATTTGTTAATACTAAAGGCCATTTATGTGCAGAACGTTTAATCCAAAAATCGAGCACTCATCCCACACAATCATTGCAGCTTCAGCAGTTAAATCAATTAAAAGAGGCTCACCATAAAATCAAACACAACTTTTATGCCGCAATTGAATTATTCTCAAGCTTAATCGCCATGCATGAACGTAATAGCGGTGGTAATTCTCATGCCATAGCCTTACAAGCGCGCGATTTTGCTGAATATCTGGGATTAAGCAAACTCGAGCAGCAAACCATTTACTATGCGGGTTTACTGCATAATTTAGGTAAATTTGCTTTGCCGCTCCATTTAGTCAATAAACCATTTTTTCAATTATCGCGAGAAGAACGCGAAGAATATAAAAAACATCCTCAATTAGCCGAAAGTACCTTATTACGTTTAGAAGAATTACACGATGTCATTCAATTATTAAAATTTCATCGCGAGTACTGGGATGGCAATGGTTATCCGCATAAAGTATCCAAAAGCGAAATTCCTGTGGGATCGCGCATTTTAAATATTGTGATTGAATATCATGAATTACAGCATGGCCATATTTTAGAAGAGTGCATGAGCACCACCAAAGCGCAAGCGTTTTTAACCATGAATAGTAATACTCGTTATGATCCGAGACTTGTCAAAAAATTTATTGAATTTTTAAATAATGGTACTGCTCAAGAGTTTGCTTTAAGCGAAATCCATGTTCATCCTGAGCATTTACAAGAAGGAATGATATTAAATCGCGATTTAGTCACCCAAGGCGGGATGGTGTTATTAAGAAAAAATCAAATTTTAAATCGTAATATGATTACCATGATTCAAAAATTTCATGAAGCAAAACCTGCTGATGTTCGCGTTTATATTAAAGCAAAATAACAAAGTGAGATTTAGCCTGGGTTATGATTAACAACAACATTTTTTTAGTGAATTAAGCGAATTTTCAACGGGCTTTTCTAAAAAACTACCTAAGACATAGCCTGCAAATGAAAATACGGTAACATATTCCGTATCGCGATCGTTATGACCCGAACCAGGCAAGCTTAACGGCGATGCCACATAGACACCTGATTCTACCATGGCATTTTTGAATGCAGAGGCTTCTTCGGGAGTTAATAATCCAAGTTTATGTGCCGCTTTCGTTAGACCATAATTCATCACAAAAATTAATAATCCACTGAAAATTGCCCCAACGGTTTCTTCATTGCCTAAGAGACTACCTAAATAATCACCGAATATTACCAAAGGTTGAAATGTGGTATTTATCACACTATAGGTAATAAAGCGTTGTAGCGATTTTTTTGTGATTTCGATGATTTTTTCTTTATTAATTTCCTCATCGGCGCATTGAATTAATTCGTTAATAAAATAAAATATTGCACATACTGCCCCGTCACACACGCCAGTTAACGATGAATTAAATAAAAATTTCAACACTCCAGTTACATTAGATTTAAGATCCGACCAAGCAAAAATGGCATCACCGGCTTTATAGCCACCCAACCAAGCAATGGAGCTCACCATACTTTGAGTGAGATTAGAAATTTCTCTTACTATAGTGCTAAAAGATGAGCCGCTTGGAGGTGTGGGTGAAGGTGAAGAAGATGTCGGTGAGTTATTGAGTGAAGTTGACGAGCGACTATGAGGTGATGCCATCCGAGAACCTGTCATAAGCCCTGATTCTAATGGAGAAGGAGTTGTATTATTTTCTGTATTATTTTCTGTATAATTATCTGCTTCTTCATCATCACTATCAGAATCCACCGTAATCTTAGAAGAATCGATCATACTATTTGATTCTAGTGATTCTGACGAAGGTGGAAGTAATTTTTCAGTTAATGCAGAAGTCGATGAAAAATTCATAAAACATCTTTAACACTATCATTATTATTGTGGTCATTATCTAATTTTTGCTAACAAAATGCTACCTCTCTTTTTACTCCAGATTATTAGGAGCAAAAGTTAAGACTAAATCGATAAATAAGTTTTTTGCTACTGACCAGGCCAATGTGGATTAAGTTTTATCCCCACTGATTAAATCACGAATTTCATCTAAGCTCATGGTGGCAACGGTTTCACGAGTAATATTAAACATAGCCCCAAATTCACCGAGCACCGTATCTAATAGTTCACGGGTCATTCGCTCATTTTTGGTTAAATCGTCTTTTTCTGCCATTAATTGATTAATTTGGTTACGTAAAGATTCCAAGGTTTCGTCTTTATTATCGACATTCTCGGAAATAGGTGCGATTGTCTCTGGTACTGAGAGTTCAGTCTCGATATTCCCCTCAGCTTCTGCGGGTTGATTATTTTCTGAAATAGCTTCTTCGTCTTGACTCACATCAGCAATTTCATCAAAAACTTCCTCTACATCTTCCTCTGGTTTATTTTCTGCAGGAGTTGCAGCATCAGGTTCTTTTGCTTCTTGTTGCGGAGTTTCAAGCAATGCCGGTTTTTCTGCTGCGGGCTTAACTTCAACAGTCATAAATTCACAACAGGTACTCAATAATTTCAAGAGAGTTGGCTCAATATTTTCTAACGATTGATAATTATTTCCTGTAATGCCATCGACGATGGCACTGTAGATAATTTTTTCATTTTCACGGTATAGATTGCCAATACTCGCTATAGTTTCTTCAGATAAATTTGTTTTATTCAAAATTTCCATGACACTTTTGTGTCTGCTTTCTTTATCAGCAGAAACTTTATTAACCATACTATTCATGGCACTCATTCGTTTTTTACTATTTCTACTCTGCAAAAATACCATGAATAGAATTAATAATAAAAGGACAACACTCGTCATGATTAATATAGGTAATAAATATCCGCTCATAACATTTCCTTCATGGCTTCAATTTTTTTAGCTCGTCTTTTTTTAGCTAAAAAATATAACGCTAACGCTGTTAACACAATACCTAAACCGGAACCTGAAGCAATTAAAATTGGTTTTAATCCAGATGACTTGGTTTTTTGATCTTCTTCTTTGGGTGGTTCTTCACTCTTGGTTTCTGCTTTTTTAGAATCCTCATTTTTTATCTCTTCTTTTGGAGAGTCTGCTGTTTTAATCTCATCTTTGGATATTTTTTCGTCGGCGCTTGCTTGCGGCTTAGTTTCTGGTTTTGGGATATTACCATCGCCCACTTCAATTTCACGACTCGTCACTTTAAATGGACGACCATTGCGCATAGATCCCTCCATATCAATTACAATTTTATGAACACCAGGCATGTTGGTATTGATATTAATAGTATGATTGGGAGTTGAGGCTAATAATACTTGATTGCGCGGTTCTTTATTCGATTCCACTAAACGTACGGAATAACGCATGGCATTATCAATCACTAAATCGGTATTGGGTTTAAACACGATTTTACTGGGCGTTTTGGGATCATCCGATTTTATATAATCAAATTTTACTGGCGATTCATAGACGGTAACGGTTTGTTTGGCGACACGACTAAATGTTTTACCACTGGCGGTTACCGTCACAACATAATTTCCTGGTTTATCAGCAAATTTAATTAAATGTTCACGGATTGCAGCATTCTCCTCGGGTGGCTGATTTTCCTCTGTTTCTTCAGCTGAGCTAGGAGATGCTGCGGGCTTGTTATCTTCCGCAACAGGTTGTGGTTTTTCCTGATGCTCTGGTTTCATCACTTTGGCAGGTTCGGGGGCTTTAATAGGCTTTGGTGCTGGAATTTTTTCTCCATACGGAATTTCTTCAGGCGAACGCTCTTCTTCAGGTTCTGCTGGCGGTGGAGTGGGTTCTTGAGTAACTGTTTCAGCGTTTTTTTCATCTGTACTCGATTTATTTTCCGCTGGCTTATCGGTGTTATTGTTATCCGTTGGAGTATTCGATTCTTCCGACTTTTTCTCTTCAACTTTCACATCATTTGATTGCGTAGTTGCAGATTTTTTTTCGCTATCAGCTTCACTGCTGGTTTTGCTAGATTGTTCAGTCGTTGGTGCCGGATCTGCTGTCGATTTCGTTTCTTCTTGCGGTTTCTCATTTTCCTTGGATTTTTCGTCTTGCTTAGGTTGATCGGAATCAGTTAAAGGAATTTGCACGACCTGATCGGTGGCTGGCGCCGTTTCCACTTTTTTTTCAGAGGTCTTAGTGAAATCTTCGAGTCGCCAAATTTTTTCTTGCTGATCGGGTCCTACTTCACTGACAATAAATTCGACATTTTCTAAAAATTTCTTTTCCGTAATAATTTTATCTTTATTCAATAAAGCTACTTTCATAGGAATAGTTTCATTAACAAATACGTTATAAGGTAAAATATTGGTATTTAAATGCAAATCACTTAAAATCATCGCATGCTTATCATCTCCCGCACCTTGCAATGTCCACTCGCCAACTTCCGGTGCGGGGATAGTGACTAAATCATAATTTTTTTCGTGAAACCACCTGACGTCCTTCGGATGTTGAGTGTGTTGATATTTTTCACCACTCGGAGTTTGGATGGTAAAGTCGGGCTTATTATTAAATGACAAAATCGTCAGTTCTTTTACCGATGCATCTATCTTGAAAGTCCTACCGTCTATTTTCACACTCGGCGGTTGCACATCTGCTTGAAACATTTCAAAAAATGTTTTTTCTAACTCTTGATTAGATTGAATGGCAATATATTTTCCACCGGTATCATTAGACAGACGCTTTAATAAATCCTTATCGGCATTATCAGACAGGGCGATTGAGTAAATTTTTATCTGTGATTTTTTTAATTTTGGCAATAGCTCATTTAAAATATATTCACGTGACGCTTTATTTTTATTCTCGTCTTTGCCAATATCAACAAAGCCATCGGTTAATAATAAAAGACTACGATGATATTGGCTATCTGGTTTTTTTTGCCAGTCTACAGTAACTGTGTCGAGGGCTTTAGCAATATCAGTCAGCGAACCATTGGAATGAATTAATTTTGGTTTGCTAAGTTGCTTATCTTTCCATTGCCGATCTACCGTTGCCGAAGAAATTAAATTTCCAGTATCATTAGCAAACGTCCAAAAACCAATTTTATTATTGTTAGGAATTAAATTAATTAATAACTTTGCAGCCGGTATTCTTAAATTATCGGGATCATTTTTTTTCATGCTACCGGAAACATCAATTAATACGCGCATATCATGAAGTTTGGCGGGAGTAATTTTTTCGTTACTAGAATTGGCATTGCTAGCAATAGTAATTAACATTACTACCCACGCCAAACCATATCCTAGTAATTTATTTGCTTTCACAGTTTTCCTTCACTCTAAAACCAATAACATTTTATCCACCGAGATTTAACAACTTAGTGACTAAAGGGTTTAACACAATGGCCTCTTTATTGAGGTATAGGTGACAGGGTTAGCAAAAGCAAGTTAAATACTGGGATAATTTCGAAGAAACATCAATTATCGGCAATATTTGCCAAAATAAATTACCAGGCAGTGGATGCGTTTAGGTGCGAACTTTGCTGTGATTCACTAACAAACAACCCGCAATGGCAATCAATCCACCGAGGATAGCAAGTGGTTGGACTATTTCGCCCAACGTCAGCCAAGCGAGTAATAAAGTGATGATAGGTTGGCAATATAAATAAGCGGTTGCTTGGCTTAAAGGAATTTTTGCTAGTCCATAACTCCATAACGTATAGGCTCCGGCAGCTGGAAATAATCCTAAATAAATTACCCACATGATGCTTGGAGTTGATAAGTGATGAACATCATGGATTAAATTTGGAGTAAATATCAATAATCCTAAAAAGCTCCCCCAAATTGCTACGGTGGTAAATTCAATGGGATGAACTGCTTTTAATAAATATTTTTGTCCAACTGAAAATGAAGTACCCAAGATCACCGCTATTAAACCTAAATAAATACCATCGTGCCAGGTTATTCCTCCATGTTGTGCGAGAATAAGTATGACAATTCCAACGACACTCACTAAAAAACCTAGCCAACCTAGCGATGATAGCCGTTCACGCAAAAATACGCAGGCAAATAATGCGGTGAGAATTGGGCTTTGTTGATTTAAAAAACTCATCGTACCAGCCGTTAATATTTTTTCTGCAGTCATCAAAAAAATATTGTAAACACCAATACCAATAAACCCTAACAATAATACTTGAATAAAATGCCAATTTTTTAAAGTTAATTGATCGCGGCGATACCCATATAAAACTAACATACACAGCGATGCAATCGCATAACGAAATAGCGCTAAGCTCGTTGGATGAAAGAAATGCAATTCATAACGGATAACGACATATACCGATGCCCATAAAGCACAAGCAATAAAACAAGCGATGTGAGCCACGCGATTCATATCACCACCTAATTTATGTGCTAGAGGTATACTTAGGAACCAGTTTATTGATGACAATATAAAATACTGGTGTAATATAAAGCGTGATAAATTGTGAAAAAACTAAGCCACCGACTACTACAATACCTAAACCGCGTCTGGCTTCACCACCCGCGCCTGCGCCTAAGGCAATGGGTAATGTGGCGGCAATCGCACAGAGAGTAGTCATCATAATTGGGCGAAAACGAATCGAGCATGCTTGTAGGATTGCTTCCTTTGCCGTGATTTTTTGCTGACGCATAGCATCGAGAGCGAAATCAACCATGATAATCCCATTCTTTTTCGTGATCCCCACCAACATAATTAAACCGATAAAACTAAAAATATCGAGCGCTTGTCCAAATAAAATTAAACACAATAAAGCACCAAAAATTGCAAAAGGTAACGCCGTTAAAATCGTTAAAGGATGAAAAAAGTTTTCATAAAGAATGGCCAGCACCATATAAATAACTAAAATGGTGGCGAATAATAATAAGGGTAACGTTGTTAATGATTGTTGGAATTTTTCTGCGGTTCCGGCAAAACTTCCAGTAACATCGTTGGGTAAGGTTTGATTAGCCAGCTCAGTAATTTCATTGATAACATTACCAAGTTCAAACCCAGGTTGTAAATTAAATGATAAGGTAATTGCTAAGAGTTGCCCATAGTGATTAACGGCAAGCGGCCCTGCACTTTGCGATATTTTTACCACATCACTCAAAGGCACCATGTTACCCGTGGTCGATTTTAAATTTAGATTATTTAATACATCCATGCTGCGTTGATATTGTGGATCAACATCCATAATCACATCATAGTCACCATCGGATCGTAAAATAGAGGTCACTTGTTGCTGACCATAGGCCGAATATAACGTAGATTCAATAATGGCGGGAGTAATCCCTAACGCTGCTGCTTTTTTGCGTAAAATTCGCAGGCGAATTTCTGGATTATTTAATTGTAAATCACTATCAACATCGGTTATACCTGGAATAGTGTGTAATTTTGTTTGCATTAAATTCGCAGCTTTTTCCAAATTTTCCCAAGACATGCCTTGCAACACAAATTGATAGGTACTATTAGAAGATTTCCCGCCAATGCGAATTGCTGCTGGATTGGTTAAAAAAATCTTTAACCCAGCGACTTGTTGTAATTGATGTTTTAATTGTTGAATCACTTTAGTTGCATTATCTTGACGTTCTGCAAATGGTTTTAATTTAATAATCAAACGTCCGGTGTTGGCACTAACACTAGCATCCGAGCCTTGTCCTACAGAGGAAATCACTGCTGCCACATTGCGGTTTTGTTGAGCAATATTTTTAGCCAGTGTTTGTTCTTTTAAAAAATTTTCATAGGTAATTCCTTCTGGCGCTTCCACACCACCAAAAATCATGCCGGTATCTTGGGTTGGAATAAATCCTTTTGGTACTAAATAAAATAATAAGATGGTTACCACCATAATCCCACCTGCAATTGCTAGCATGAGTTTATAATGATCTAAAGCTAAACTTAAACTATGCTCATAGGCTTGACGACAACGAGTAAAAAAATCATTAAATTTAGAAGAATTATGCTGGGTGTCTAGTTTATCGTTAACTAATCGCGCACACAACATGGGAATTAACGTTAATGCCACCACGGCTGAAAATAAAATGGCAATCCCTACGACGCTGGCGAATTCATGAAATAATCGCCCGATAATGCCATCCATGAAAAATATAGGGATAAACACGGCGACTAATGATAAGGTCATCGCAATTACCGTGAAGCTCACTTCTTTCGCGCCCAGCAAACTTGCGCTAAATTTATCAACGCCTAATTCAATATGACGGACAATATTTTCCAATACCACAATGGCATCATCAATAACAAATCCCACCGCTAACACTAGCCCCATTAAAGATAAATTATCGAGACTGTAATCTAATAGATACATTAATCCAAACGTGGCAATCACTGAAACTGGTAAGGATAAGCCAGTGATGAGGGTAAAACGAAAATTTCCAAAAAATAAATAAATAACAATGACCACTAATAAGATGGCAAATAATAAAGTAAATTGCACTTCATGGATAGAAGATTGAATAAATTCCGCGCGATTATAGACGACGTTTAACGCGGCATCGCCAGGGAGCTGTTTAGAAAATTGTGGCATGGTTTTTAAAATCGTGTTGACCACTTTTACCGTATTACTTCCAGGTTGACGTTCAATCGCTAAAATAATGGCACGTTGATTATTATACCAAGTGGCTGCTTTATCGTTTGCCGTACTATCCTCCACCGTGGCAATATCTTTTAAATAAATGGGCGCATTATTTTTTATGGCGATAATTGCATTAGCAAATTCATTAGCATTCTGCAAACCACCATCAACTTTAATTAAATGATAAAAGCCTTCTGTTTGTAACGTACCAGTAGCCTGATGACTATTTAAACTTTGTAGCGCTTGGCTAATGTCATCCAAACTTAATCCGCGATTTTTCAAGGCATCGGGATTAATATGAATGCGCACCGCATATTGTTGCGCGCCAAAAACATTCACACTCGCCACACCACCCAACATCGATAAATTAGGAGCTAAATAATTTTCTGCGAAATCATCTAATTTGGTGAGAGAAATATGATTAGCTGTTAGCGCAATATACAACACTGGCGATTCTGCCGGATTCATCTTGCGCACACTCGGTGGATTTGGCATTTGTTTAGGAAGTCGGTGTGCCACTTGCATTAATGCCGATTGCACATCTTGCGCAGCAGAATCGATATTACGACTTAAAGCAAATTGAATAGTGATACGCGTTGAGCCTGCGGTACTCACGGAGTTCATGGAATCGATATCGGAAACTGTACTCAGCGCTTTTTCTAACGGTGTGGCCACTGAAATGGCCATCGTTTCTGGATCGGCACCGGGTAAATTCGCACTCACCACCAATGTTGGAAAATCGATATTGGGTAATTCACTGATGGGTAAATTAAAATAGGCTAATAATCCAGTTAATACTAATGTTAAGGTTAAAATAATTGTGGCAACAGGTCGCTCGATAAAAGGTTGGCAAAAATTCATGGTTTTTCCTGCGTTAATTCCTGAGTGCTGACAATAACCTTGGCATTATCTTGTAAATTTGGCGGAAATACCGTTGCCACCTCATCCCCTGCTTGCAACCCCTCGCGAATATATGTCCACTCACCCATTTGCCGCAATATTTTAACTTGTTTAACTTTTACCTGATTATTTTTGATTAAATAGACAAAATAACCTGCTTGATCCACTTGTACGGCCTGGCTTGGAATGGCCAGTTGATTTTTTTCTACAGTAAAAATTAATTTTGCAATCACCGATTCCCCAGGCCAAAGTAAATTATTTTTATTAGGCATTGTCGCTTTTAACAGTACTGTGCCACTATCACTATTAACCGTATTATCAATAAACGTTAAGGTTCCTTTATCTAATAATTGTTGTTTATTACCTGTATACACTTCGACACTTAATGCTTGTTGTTGCTGATATTTCATTAATAAGGGTAAATCGCTTTGAGGTAAATAAAAATTAACAAAAATAGGCGAAAGCTGATTTACCGTCACCAAAACATTCGTGCTATTAGCATTCACTAAATCCCCTTCTTTAACCATAACATTGCCGGTTTTTCCGGCAATCGGTGCTAGTATTTTGGTATAGTTCAATTCTGCTTGAGTTTGTTGGATATTAGCTTCATCAAGTTTGATGATGCTCATTTGTTCGTCTACTTGGCTTTTGATCTGATCGTATTGCTGATCGCTGACAAAGCCTTTTTGCAATAATTTCTGATAGCGTGCTTCATCTTTTTGATAGGTTTGTAATTGCGCCTGATCTTTCGCAAGATTCGCCTGTGCTTTGGCTAAGGCCGCTTGATAGGTCGTGGAATCAATTTCAAATAGCAATTGCCCTGCTGTAACGCTCTGACCGGGAGTAAAACCAATTTTTTTAATCACTCCCGTCACTTGCGGTTGAATGGAAACGGAGCGCGAAGCTTCAATCGTCCCTTGCGTTTTCATGATTAAAGGCGCATCTCGTAATTTAACCTGGGTCACAATCACTTTGGTCTGAGGCTGATGATTAAATTTATGCTGATGCTCGCGTAACACGCGATAGCCAACAATGAAAATAATCAGAACGACAATCGCAATAATCATTAGCTTCTGCTGCTTTATTTGCATACTCACGCGGTCAACCTCACTCTCAGAATGGAAAAAATGGTAGCATACAAACCACTTAGGTGCTATAGGAATGAAGTGCTCTTAACTCGAGGCGCTCTTGGCTATTGATTAAAAAATGCAATCTGTATAGAATGCGCCCAATATTATTTTACGCTCCACCCAGACGCGAAATTTTTTCAAAACCATAACAACAAGGGAAACGATATGCTGGCGAATATTTTCAACACAAGTATGAATTTTTTAAAGGCTTTAACGGGTAATAATTCTTCTAGCTCTGTAACAAGCTCTAATACATCTTCTTCTCAAAGTCATAAGTCTGCTGACGATGGATCATACGTAGTAATTAGTTGCAGACTACCCATTGATGATAGTGCCAACACAAAGATTAATAACGAAATTGATACTAAAAAACAAGCAGAAATACAGAGTCCATTTCAAACAAGAATTGAAAGCATAACAACAAAATTACAGGGAATTAAAAATCCTAATAAAGATTCAATTATAGCATTTTCTGGAGATTGTTTATTTAACATAACGTGGAGTAATCTAGAAAATGCCAGCCGATGGTGGGAAAACTATCACAGTTCTATCCAAAGTTTGGATGAACAAGCCTGTGAAAATGAACGCCTGGTTAATACTCTAAGAATAGCAGATAGCACTTCTACCGCCACAACGTCGTTAGTAGCAAAACCCACATTAACTCTTAATCATGTTAAAGATAAAACACCTACGAATAAGCTTAAAACGATGTTTCTTGATAATATCGAAGGATTGCTACAGTATAATTTAAATGATCGAGCCTATAATTACATGCTCGAAGTTAATCAAGAGAATATTAAACTTAGAGACACGATTAGAGAGATTCAGGGAACTGTTAACGTGTTAACATCTACAAATGAAAGTTTACAGCAACAAATCCCTTCTGTTAACCGCTCTGTAAATTTAACCTGACATCGGTAAAAGCTCAATATTTCCTATTTAAAGAGGCGGAAATGCCATTTTTCGCCTTGTTTTTATTTAACCCAACACTAAATTGCATTTGCATTTTTCTTCGCCCTGATGTAAATTACCTCTTTAAGAGGTAATTAAGCTTATTATGGCAAGAAAAAACACCACACGTTACGCAATTTTAGGCGTGCTTAGCACCAAACCTAAATCCGCTTATCAAATTCAAAAGGTCATGCGTTCTAGCATTTGTCATTTTTGGTCGGAGAGTGATGGGCAAATTTATCCAATGTTGAAAAAACTCACCGCAGAAAAACTACTAGACTGTCATGCAGAAGCGACACCTGGCGGACGAGTAAAAAAAATTTATCACCTCACTAAGCAGGGACGCGATGAGTTAAAACGCTGGCTAAAAGAAGATATTCACCCAGAACCCCCACGCATTGAATTATTACTGAAATTATATTTTTCGCATAACGTCAGTGACAAGATAGCAATTCAGCATTTAGAGAAAAAACAACAAGCGGTCGCTCAAGCGCTCGCTGATTATCAAGACATTGAAAAAAACCTTTTAGCTAAAAAATTAGTCACCGCAGAAGATCGCTATGCGTATTTAAGCTTACAATTTGGCATCCAACACGCTGAGATGTTATTAAACTGGTGTGAATTTTCCGTCGCAACTATTAAAAAATGGAAATTATCATGATTAAACTTATTGCTCAAAAATTCAATGGTTTCTTAAGTCTATTGCTAAGTTTTTTACCGTGGATACTCTATAGCCTTGTGGCGGGCCACAGTTTATTATCAAAAGAAATTGGAATTTTTACTGCGATAGTCATCACCTTAATATTAAACTTCGATAAAATACGAAAAAAATTTATTCTTGATTGTTTCGGGTTGCTTTTTTTTATAGCGTTGGGTCTTGGCATTTATTATTATCCGCATGCCTGGTGGATTAATCACACTGGCATTGTCTCTAACCTTGCGATTACTACCATCACATTAATTTCATTAATCATAAAAATCCCTTTCACTTTACAATATGCCAAAGAAACTACACCAGAATTTTTATGGAAAACAGAAGGATTTTTAAAAGTTAATCAAGTTATTACCCGTGCGTGGGGCGGCGTATTTTTATTAAATAGTCTATTACAATGCGGTGTTGCAATGAACTGGTGGAATAATTCATTTTCGTCTATTGCAGAAATAATTCTCTATTTATTAGTAATCCGCTTTACTCGTAGTTACCCTGAATATTACCGCGCACAGCGATATTGGGCTTACCGTCAACACCTTAAGCCGCTGAATACCCGCTTTTTGAAAGGTAATTTTTCACCTATTACGCAAGAATCAGAAAGTCATCACCTTGACGTCGAGGGTCATATCCCTCCGACACTGCAAGGGATTTATATGCGAAATGGCCCCAATCCTCAGTTTGAACCCTTTAGCTATCAATATCCTTTTGATGGCGATGCTATGATCCATGCCATTTATTTTCAGGATGGCAAGGTTAGTTATCGCAATCGATTTGTGTTAACTCCAGAATTAGCAGCAGAACGCTGTTATGGCGGTGCGATTTATGCCAGCGTGATGACTCCCGTAAAACCGGATGCTAGATTATTAAATGATCACTGCGATCCACAAATTAAAGCGGGTAATTTTATTCATATCATAAAATTAGGAAATAATTATTTAGCATTACATGAATCTAATCCTGCCTATCAACTTTCTCGCGATTTAGACACTTTAGGGAAATGGCACCCGCAAAATGATCCGCGAATCATTCCTATCAATGCTCATACCCGTAAAGATCCTGACACGCAATCGCTGTATGCTATTAATTATAATATTGATAAACCTCCTTATTTAACCCTCTATCATTTTGATAACATAGGTAATTTAATTGAAGAAATAAATATTGAAAAAAATTATCCAACCATGATCCACGATTTTTTAATGACTAAAAATTATGTGATAATTATTGATTCGCCCGTGATTTTTGATATTAAGCTGATGGCTGAGAAAAAAAATATTTTACAGTGGCGGCCTGAATTGGGCACAGCAATAGGATTAATTCTACGGGCTAACCTTAAAAAAATACCCATATGGATAAACACTAAATCATTTTTTGCATTTCACTATTCAAATGCCTTTGAGCGAGATGGTCGGATTGAATTTATTGGCGCTCATACTTCACCATTTCCCGATAGCGTAGAAAATGATTCGCCAACACAATTAATTAAAACCACCATTGATTTATCAACTTATCAGGTTGACTTTAAAGATTTAGGTATTAATGATGGCGAATTTATGCGAATTAATGATCACTATCAAGGAAAAATAAATCGTTATCTGTATATGCCCATTTCCGTCAATAATTCATTTTCACGGCTGGTAAAATATGACGATGAAACCGGCGCAATCCTCTCTCGTGACTTTTCTGGCTATGAATTATCAGAGCCTATTTTTGTGCCAACATTAAATTCCAATACCGAAGATGAGGGTTATATTGGATTTTTTGCTCATCATCTTGCCAGTAATAAAAGTTATTATTATTTATTACATGCGAATAACTTTCTGGAAGCGCCGCAAGCTATCATTCATCTACCCCACCGCGTACCCAACGGTCTTCATGGAAATTTTTTTCATGAGTAAAACACTTACATGACTCTTGAGTGAATTTTTATTTTCGTGACAAGATGTAATTGTTTTATTTAAATGGTGGCCAGAGGTGGAATCGAACCACCGACACAGGGATTTTCAGTCCCTTGCTCTACCGACTGAGCTATCTGGCCACATTGTTCAAATCATTCACTGCTAAGTGAGTGGTGTATTAAAGCGGGTTGAAGGGATTGTGTCAAGCGAAAATTTACTTACCTTTTTAGCAGCGCAGGAAGTCTGCAAACCATAGAAAAATGCAGGCAAATTGTGGGGGATGAACCTCTTCTCTTTACAGTTTAAGCGCCGTTTATACACTGCTCTCACCAATCACCGCACCTTCAAAGGATGGGTGATCGCGAAGTGCCAAGCCTAAGATCCCGGCGATGATAATCACCGTGGGTAAGATGCTCAAGCCATGACGATAGGCTAAGGCCACGCCCTGTGATTGATAGTACACAACGATAGATCCAATTAACGGTTGCAATAAAATTGGCATCATCATAATTAATAAATTAGTAGCGCCCATAGCCGTGCCTAAAGTAAATTCAGGGACGTTGCGCTTCACGTGGGTAAAGGCTAATAAATAAGTTGCCGTACTAAAGCCCGTAGCAAACGATAAGATACTCAGTTCAAACAGCGATAAATTTGGAATATAAAAAAAAGCACTTAAAAAAATGAAGGTGGCAATAGAACCAAAAATCATCAGTGTTTTGCAGCGATAATAATTACTTAACCAACCATAGAGTGGCGAACCAATTCCCACTCCTAACATCGCTAGCATCACCACAACATTACTCATAATTAATGAAAAATGATAAACATGTTGCAAAAATGGAATTCCCCACAAAGCAATAAAAACGGTGACTACCGACATCATGAAGCCACCATAAATTCCACTGATCCAAACTTGTTGGTTATGAAAGCTACAGGAAATATTTTTCCAAAGTTGTTTGAACGATAAGTCATTTTGTAGAGAATTCTGTGGCGAGGGGCGTAAAAATAATAATAAAATAACGACAATTATCATCGCTAAAATACCGCAACCTAACATCGCCGCTCGCCAACCAATAGTAATTACAGCATAAGAAAATAAAAAATTACCTAGCACGGTCACGGCTAATCCTAATAGTTCTGCTAGCGAAATCATTAAGGCAAAATAGCGCACCGCAAACCAATCACGCACCACAGTTAACATGCCCACAAAAGCAAAACTCGCGCCGAATCCCATCAGCATCCGGCTTAGCACGGCAAGCCAAAAAGAATTCGTCATGCTAAAACAAATACAGCCCACACTTAACAATGCACAGGCTGCCGATAATAGTAAACGTTGATTGCAATGATCTAATAACAGACCGACAATAATTTGCATAGCGACATAAGTATAGAAAAAAGCAGACGAAATAATAGCCACTTGAGTTGCTTGCAAATGAAAATCGGTGAGCAATACAGTGAAAATTGGCGCTATTGAACTTTGCAAAAAAAATTGAAATGCCACAAAAAAAGTAACGCCAAACCACATAACCAGTGGATGGGACTGTTTAAATGTTATATTTTTCAGCAACAGCAATGGATTTACTCCTCTTGGCGTGGCACAAAACCCGCAGGTTTCGCACTTCCTTCGCCAAATAAAAATTTCTCCATTTCTTCTAATAAAAATTGGCGTGCTTTGGGATCGAGCGTTGATAAATGATATTCATTGATTAACATCGTTTGATGAGCTACCCACATTTGCCACGCTTGTTTGGAAATGGATTGATAAATTTTTTGCCCCATAGCACCTGGATAAGGAGGACGTTCAAAGCCTGGTAATTCTTGTTGCAGTTTGCTGCAAAAAACGGTTCGAGTCATGTTAATACCTCAGGATGTTTAATGTTTTCGATTAATTGTTTAATGGGTTTTGCTAGGCCAATAGCTGGCAAAGCATTCATGTAGTACCATTTTTCCTCATCAAATTCTTGAACCTTATTAATTTTTTTGGTGACTGTAAAATGATGCGGAATAATCTGCAAATGAAAATGACTAAAAGTATGAGTGAATTTGGGTAATATATTATGCTGGTGAATTTTTACCGAAAATCTTTGCTGACAATAGTCGATGATAGTGTCGGGCTCTTGATATTCTGGAAAACACCACAACCCTCCCCATAATCCCAAGCTTGGGCGTTGTTGTAAAAGAATTTCATCTTGTGATTGTAAAATAATAAAATGACTGTGGCGTGTTGGTTTAATTTTTTGAATTTTCTTGCCTGGGTAATCTGCGATGGCTTGGGTTAGATTAGCAACACACTGCTGTTGCAAAGGGCATTGCTCGCATTTGGGTTGAGTGCGAGTGCAAATGAGCGCCCCCATATCCATTAAAGCCTGAGTAAATTCTCGTGGTTTATTGTCGCGAACATGAGATTCTGCAAGCTGCCACAGTTGTTCAGCCACTCGCGATTCCCCAGGCCACCCGGCGATACCATGAAATCGTGCTAATAAGCGTTTGACATTGCCATCTAAAATCGCGGCGGGTTTAGCAAATGCCAAAGAAAGAATAGCACCCGCAGTCGAGCGACCAATGCCAGGTAATGCCATTAACTGGCTTAATTCTTGAGGAAATTCACCCTGGTAATCTTCTGCAATAATGTTAGCCGTGCGATGTAAGTTTCGTGCGCGCGCGTAATAACCTAAACCCGTCCATAGATGTAACACTTCGTCTAAATTCGCTGCGGCTAAATGATTAACGGTGCTAAAACGTTGAGTGAAGCGCTCAAAATATGGGATCACCGTTGCCACTTGTGTTTGTTGCAACATAATTTCCGACAACCACACTCGATACGCATTTGGTTTAATTTGCCAGGGCAACTCTTTACGACCAAAGTGTTCGTACCAATTGAGCACTTCACCACGAAAACTAAAACCTTCCATCGCAGACATCAAAAGTTTTTTAATAAATTATTTAATTTTTGATTATCACCACCACCGAGCTTTTTCTGAATCAATTGATCCACTTTTTGCGTGATATTATTTTTGGTTTTATCTATTAATTTTTGCTCGTAGAGTTTCAAAGCAACTTGCACCATATAATTCATATCAGGTTGCACACGCGGACTTAAAAATGCACCATTCACATCAAACGCCAGTGGAATTTGCGCAATTTGTTTATACCCTTGGCCACCATGTTGCTCAGAATTTAAATGTGCAATCACCCGCATATTAACAAAACGTTGCAACGGCAAATTGACATCACCCTTGGCATTTAAATTCAGTATAGGGCCATCTAAATTAAATTGGCTATTAGCAATACCCTGATTAAATTGATTATTTAAGATGATATCGACAAAGCGAGTATTGCCGGTATTATCTTGAGCTTTTACCGGTGAAGTTTTATTGATTTTAGCAAATACTTCATTGATAACATGACTCAGTTGATAACCTAAATCGATGCCATTGATTTGTCCATTATCAAAACGAATACGCATTGTACCCGTCAACGAATTTAGCCAGGCATTTTGATTATTCCCTGTGGCGGTTAAATTCCACTGTGCTTGACCTTTACCACTAATACTTTTTACGCCTAAGGAATTTTTCTTGAACTGTAAAAAGTCTTGGATATTGAGATCGGCTAAATCTCCTTTAAATGCTAATTGGGGTTGTGCGCTTCGCACATCAAGAGAGCCTGTGCCTTGATATTGTCCTTGATAAAGCTTAGCTCGACTATTATTTACGGTAATTAAGCCTTGATTGGCACTTACATTCATCTGTAAATCATTAAGTAATTTTTTATTTACCATTAATTTTGCAATAGCAAGATTAATTTTCCCGTTGAGTTGACGAAGCAAATTAATGGGTAACACTTCTGATGAACTAGCGCGTGAGGATACCGTTGGTGAAATTGTTGGGGTAGCATTATTTTTCACCCCGCTAGCTGTTTTTAATGAGTACTGATCCAGATCCAATTGATCAGCTGTTAAATTAACTACATAATTTAACGGTTTTTGTAAGTTAACGCGCAGCTCCCCTGTTATCGAAGTGTCATCAACTTTTGCTTGTAATTTATTAATGCTAATACTTGCGCGATCAGCGTAATACTGTCCCGTAGCATTGGCATGAGTTAATGCACTACTATTAACCAAAGAAATTCTTTGTCCTATATCATTGAACACTTCGCGGATATTCATATCATGAAGATTAAAAGTACCCTGAAGTTTAAATTGATTTAAAATATCTGTGCCTTGCACGGTAAAATCTGCATTAGCATGAGAAGTTTGTAGAGTGAGTGGGTTGATTTGTAGCGTTTGCTGATTAAAATCAATCAAAGCATCTCCGGTAATTTCCCCAGTAAAATTCCCGCTAGTAAACAGTTTGCTATTTAATTTTGTATCTAGGCTAACATTATTTGCAGTGATTCGGTTGCTCACGGTATTTAAATTAATCGTACTGCTCAAACGCATATGGCCATTTATGCTAGGATTACTACTAAGCAGATCTAAATCGAGCGCTACTGGAATACTCTGGTTAAAAGCGATATCACTACTTTTAAAATTAAAATGATTAATTTGCAGCGTTTTATGTTGCGATTGATCATTCCAAGTGACTGCCGCATCTTGAATATCAATACCGGCAATGTTAACTGGATATTTTGCCGCAATTGCGGATAAAGAAATAGTTTTAGACGATGAACTTTGATTTGTTGAAGATAACGCGGCGGTATTACCACGTGGATTGCGAGTTGGCAGATAGTTGAGAATATCATCCCAATTGGTGATGCCCTGGGCATTTTTCGCTAAATTTAATTGCAATCCAATGATTTTAATATTACCTATTGCAATTTTCCCAGTAAATAAGGGTAGCAATTTAAATTTAACATCCACTTCTTTGATTGCAGCAAAATTAGCAGGAGCAAAATTTTTGGCATTTTCTAAATCAACTTGTGGGATTTTAATGCCAAGCCACGGAAAAAATGACCAATCCATTTTTCCTTGAATCGTTAAATGACGCCCTGTGCGCGCATAAATTTGATCGCTTAAAAATTTTTTAATCTGATCAGCATTGATGTAGTGGTAAACCAACACGGCTGCGGTAATAAATAACACAACAATCAGTGTTAAGGTAATGCCTAATAACTTCAATATTGTTTTCATGATAGTGATTCCTAATTTTTAAATAAATTTCCTAAAATTGACCCTTCGCCTACCGATTTTCCACCTTCCGCAGGCGCGCTCGCAATAATGCGATCACACAAACGCGAAAATGGCATTGATTGTAACCAGGCGGTGCCAGTGCCACTTAAGGTTGCTAAAAATAATCCTTCGCCGCCAAAAATCATCGATTTTAAATTACCAGCGCGTGCAATATCGTAATCAATTTGTGACTCAAAGCCAACAATACAACCCGCATCGACTTTTAAGGTTTCATTATTTAATTGTTTTTTTACAATCGCTCCCCCTGCGGCGATAAAGGCCAAACCGTCACCCATAATTTTTTGTAAAATAAATCCTTCCCCGCCAAATAATCCGGCACCGAATTTTTTAGTCAGCGTAACCGTAATTTGCGTACCCCTCGCGGCACATAGAAAAGCCGATTTTTGGCAAATAATATTCTCATTATGTTCTTTAAGATTAAGCGGAATAATCGCACCCGGGTAAGGTGCCGCAAACACTACTTTTTTCTTAGTTTGCGCTTGGTTGGTAAAATGAGTTAAGAAAAGAGTATCGCCTGCCAGCCAACGCTTCCCCGCTCCCCACAAATTATCTAAAATCCCTGACTTTGGGTTAGAGCCATCGCCTAATTTTGCTTCGTAGGAAACCCCGTCTTCCATATACATCATGGAACCCGCTTCTGCAATTACGGTTTCTCCAGCATCCAATTCAATTTCAACATATTGAAAATCATGACCTTGGATTGAGTAGTCGATTTCTTGGCAGTGCATCATCTTCTCCAAAAATTAAGCAAGGCATGAGAATAATCTAGTTAACACTAAATCACAAGTTGGCAAGCTAGCATGAATTGTTTATCATTAAGTGATGTCATCCGTAACCAAAGGTAGCCCAGTCTTGAACATCTTTGTTAATGACAAAAAAGTTGAACTGGCGGCAGATGCCAGCATTGCGCAATTGATTACTAAGCTTAATCTCGAAGGTGAAGATTTTGCCCTTAAACGCAATGGTTTAGTCGTCCCACACAGCTTATTCGCGCAAACCCGGTTAAAACCAGGCGATCAACTTCAGGTTTCGCACATCGTAGCAATGAAATAATAAGGAAAATTTGTGGATACTTTTTATCGTACTGTTCGCAGTTTTGTGCGCAGAAATGGCCGTTTAACTCCCAGTCAAGACCATGCCTTAACCCATTCTTTTGCGGAATATGGGCTAACAATTACCGATCACCCTCTTGATTTCACGAGCATTTTTAAACGCCAAGCGCCGCTCATTTTAGAAATTGGTTTTGGCAATGGTGAAACACTTGCAAGTATGGCGCAAAACATGCCCGAACACGATTTTATCGGCATTGAAGTGCACCGGCCTGGGGTTGGCAACCTCATTAAACTCATCCAGCATCACCAATTGACGAATATTCGCATTTTTTGTGACGATGCGGTGGAAGTGCTTAAACAGGCAATTGCGGATAACTCCTTAGATGCCATCCACATCTTTTTTCCTGATCCTTGGCATAAAAAACGTCATCATAAACGCCGCTTAATTAATGAAAACTTTATTCAATTAATTACCCCCAAATTAAAAATAGGCGGTACACTACATTTAGCAACGGATTGGGAAGATTACGCATTACAAATGATGGCAGTTTTATCTCGGCAAACAACATTTAGCAATCTTGCGGGACTAAACCAATTTGCACCACGCCCCGCTTCTCGCCCACTCACCAAGTTTGAACGCCGTGGTCAGAAATTAGGGCACGGGGTTTGGGATTTACTCTTCTGCCGGCGTTAACTTAGGATAATAGGATCATGGAACACGACCCATTCATCACGACACCATTAGCTCAAGCATTTTCTGCATTAAAAGCATTTTTTTTGCAAGAAAATAATCCTTCATTAAATCAACGTTTATTCCAATTAAAAAAATTACGTCAATTAATTAAAGAAAACCAAACGCAAATTATTCAAGCCATTCAAGCAGATTTTAATTATCGTAGCCAAACAGAAATGAAGCTTGTTGAAATTTTTCCCAGTTTGCAAACTCTAGATTATCATATTAAATCTTTACCAAAATGGATAAAACCAGAAAAGCGTAAAACGAGTCAATGGTTTTTACCAGGCCGATCGCGAGTTTTTCACCAAGCTCTAGGTGTGATTGGGATTATTGTCCCTTGGAATTACCCACTTTATTTAACTATCGCTCCACTGTGCGCGGCATTAGCTGCGGGTAATCGCGTCATGATTAAGTTTTCTGAATTAACGCCCCATTTTGCTACGGTAATGACAGAATTACTAAAAAATTATTTAGGCAAAGAGTGGGTTTATGGCTGTCAAGATGATGGCAGTCTTGCCAAACCCTTTGCGCATTTACCATTTAATCATTTATTTTTCACAGGCTCAACGCGAGTGGGTAAATTAATTATGGCAGCAGCCAGTCAACATTTAACGCCCATTACCTTAGAATTAGGCGGTAAATCTCCTTGTATTATTGGCGAAACTTATCCCTTAGCCGCTGCTTGTGAAAGTATTGTCATGGGAAAATTAATGAATAGTGGTCAAACGTGTATTGCACCGGATTATGTTTTATTGCCTAAAGCCCGTTTATCCGAATTTATTGAACTCATGAAAAAAACCGTACAACGTTTTTATCCTCATCTTAAAAAAAATGATGATTACACGGCAATCATCAATCAACATCATTATCAACGCTTACAAGACTATTTAAACGATGCTAAAAATAAACAAGCTATCATTATTAATTTAAGCGCTGACGATTTACCCGCCTATAAAATGGCACCGCATCTTATTTATCAGGTTAACGATACGATGCTTATCATGCAAGAAGAAATTTTTGGTCCTTTGTTGCCTATTATTACTTATGAACAATTAGAGGAGGCTATTAATTACATTCAACAACGCCCACACCCATTAGCCTTGTATTATTTTGAGCATGATCGGAAAAAAATTCATAACATTCTTACGCGCACACTAAGTGGCGGTGTTACCATCAACGACACGTTATTACATATTGCTCAAACCGATTTACCCTTTGGTGGTGTCGGTTTAAGTGGACTCGGAAGCTATCATGGTCGCGAAGGATTTTTGCGGTTCAGCCATGCGAAAGCGGTTTTTTATCAATCTAAGTGGCGTTTAAATCGTCTTGTTTATCCACCTTATGGTAAACTAACGCAGTTTTTCTTAAAAATCATGAATCGATAACACCATGCAATTACCCAAACCTTCTACTAGCGCCAGCGCTCACAGTGAAGAATTAAGTCAATTAATTCGCGAAAAAATTCAGCAAGAACATTTTATTTCGTTTTACGACTTCATGCAGATGGCATTGTATCAACCAGGACTTGGTTATTATCATGCCGGCTTAGATAAATTCGGTGCGGTAGGTGATTTCATTACCGCACCTGAAATTTCGAGGTTATTCGGACAATGTTTAGCTCAACAATTTTTAGAAATTTCCCATAACCTGGATGATGCCTGTATTTTTGAATTTGGCGCAGGAACAGGTAAATTATGTTTTGATATTTTAACCGCATTACAAAAACACCAAGCCTTACCTAAGTATTATTATATTCTTGAAATTAGCCCCGATTTGCGTCAACGACAACAACAATTATTAAGCCAATTTCCTCAAGTTATTTGGTTAGATACGTTATTAGAAAAACCTATGAATGGTTTAATTATCGCCAATGAAGTTTTAGATGCCATGCCCATACAACGTTTTCATATCAATAATCAAATTATTTATGAAATGGGTGTAACCATGGAAAATAATCAATTTAAATGGCACTTATACGAAAATCCTACATTAACCGCACCAATACTATCCTTATTTAACACGTTGCCTAATCACTATAGCTCTGAAATCAATTTAAATTTATCGCTGTGGTGTGCGAGTCTTTTTCAACAACTTCACCAAGGTGTGGTATTACTAATCGATTATGGATTTTCTCGCCAGGAATATTATCATCCACAGCGCAATCAAGGCACCTTAATGTGTCATTATCGCCATTTAAATCACGATGATCCTTTTTATTACCCAGGCTTGCAAGATATTACTGCTCATGTGGATTTCACGACGCTTGCTTATGCACTTGCTGAGCAAGGATTTACCTTAGAAGGATTTTTAACTCAAGCTAATTATTTATTAAATTTGAATATTTTAAACCTTGCCCAAGAAAATCACTCGACCTCCGATTATGATATGCTAAAATTGTCTCAAGAAATTCAACGTTTATTAATGCCGCATGAAATGGGTGAATTATTCAAGGTACTGATTGCGAGCAAACAATACTCGCACCCACTCAGTGCGACACAAAAACTCAATCAATTATCCAAACTAACACGAGTAAACCATGCATTATAAACAATTTTTACCACAGTATTGGTTTGAATTTACAAGCATCGTGATGCTCTCATTAATCTTGATAGTAATCATCAATACCATACTTTTTTTTCGGACTATAACTACCACTACTGCACCTATTAATCGCTCAACCACTCCCACTCAGCCAACCTATTCCGCAGAAAATATTGCCCATTTTCATGTTTTTGGTATAAGTCCACAATCGGCGTTACCGCAAACTAATTTAAATATTCGCTTAATTGGGGTGATGAGCGGCAAAAATGCCCAAGCCATTATTCAATTGGAAAATGGCCAACAACAGGTCTATAGTATAGGTGACCATTTGGCAAATGGTGCTATCATCGAGCAAATTCAAACCTCTGCGGTGATACTCAATTATCAAGGCCATTTACAACGTTTGGATTTACCCGAATTAAAATTACAATTCGCTCCCATTTGGAAAGGAAATTTACCATGATAAAATCGATTATAACCGCATTACTGGTCATCGGCTTGTCCGCGTGCGCCACCACTCCATTGAAACAATCTTATCAACTCGGCGAAGCCAACTTCAAAGCACAAAACTATCAATTAGCATTTAAACAACTGCAACCTGCTGCAGCTCACGGCAGTGCTGAGGCACAATATGCCCTGGGATATATGTATTATTACGGTTTAGGCACACCTAAAAATATTAATTTAGCCAGAATGTGGATCGATAAATCCGCGGCACAAGGTTTAGCAAAAGCACAAAAAGCGATGGCTTTAATTGATGCGCCGGTATGGGGCGAATAAAAGCCTGTTTAAATTCCTTCAATTCAGGTTGAAGTCGCCAGTTCTAACTCAATATCCACCATTCCAGGATGATCCAATCGTTGGATATTTAAATTTATTATTTTAAAATAAATTTTTTGATCCAGCTTAGTTAGCCAGTCGATAAAACGATCAAAACTTATCGTTTTAAATATTATTTTAATTTGACCATTTTCTTCTGCACTTAATTGCGCGTTAAATCGTTCCTGGGTAAAGAGTTGACTCAATCGAGTCAATAATTCATCCGTTGATATTTTTTCGCGAGTAATTGCCTGCTGTTTAACGTTTAATAAAGGTTGTTTTGCTTGCATCCAAGCCAATAATTGTTGTTGTTCAGTTAAAGATTTTTTTAACGTTTCAAGATGATGATAAAGTGGCGATAGTAATAATGAATAGCCACTAAACAATACAATGGCGATAGTGCCAAGCAATAAAAACAATTGCTCACGTGAATTATAAGCTTGCCAACGTTGTTTCAATAAATTCATCATACGCCTCCGAGAGTAATTGTGGCTAATACTTCATTAGGTTTGGTTTGTAATGAATGACTGAAGTGTAATCCCGAGTGCGACAAATCACTCAAAAATTGCGTCATTTCCCGCAAAAGCTGTGTTTTGACATGTAAGACCAGTTTATTATCCTGAAATTGCAGAGAGAGCATGGTCACGGATTGATGAGTTGATGCCACGCCCGACAGTAGATTAAAAAATAATTGATTCGGATTATGCTGATTAAGACCATTCAACTCACGTTCAATTCGTAAACGCGGGCTTATCACACTGGTCGCTTGCGGAAATAGCTGATAATACAGCGTGGCAATATGGTTTTGGACGATGCTTAATTGACGGGTTAAATACCACCATTGCAGCGTTTTGCTAATGGAAAAAACCACGATTAAAATAATAGCTAAGATAGCAAGTATTTTAATTTTGCGCTCACGCTGATTTTTTTCACGCTTGAGTTGATAGTCGCCTTGTAAAAAATTGGCTGATGAATATTGTTCTACGTGTTTTGCGAATAAATATAAGGGAGACGCTGGAGTTTCGTGCCAGTCAATGTCAGGATCATTAAAAGAAAATTGCTGAGAAAAATCGTAGACGTGAATTTTAGCCACTTTTTCCTTTGCAACCGTCTCTGCTGATATTGTGGTTGCCGAATTAGAAAATACTTTAGTAGATAAGGCTAATTGCGTTTGCCAATTCTCCTGATCAGCAAGAAATCCTTGCCACTCTGCGTTGCGGACTAGATAATAATGTTGATAACACAATACACTCGGCTGTAAGCGATCGTATGGAATTAATAACAGATCGGGCAGCACGGCCTGCACACGGATCGCCTGTTGCGTTATCCAACGCACAAGCTCATCCATATGTGTACGGTTAATTATTGCACATACGAGGGGATCGTGATTAAGTGGGGTAAAGACTGGAAAAAATAAATCTGCGATAGGGCTTAATACTTTTTCTTCAATAGCAAAGGGTAATGCTTGTAACCGTAGATGAGGTTTTACTTTTGGCAATGCTACTGTTTGTAAACGAAAAAATCGACTGTGCAAAATAATGGTGATGGGTAGATGAAGTTGCGCTAGCTTGTCACTCGCCATTTGCGGGTAATATTGCATGGGCTCGCCATTGGCAGCTACGTGTAAGACATCAACAGCACTCGCTGTTAAATCGGTTAAATATAATAAATACCGTTCCACTACGTTGCACTCCCATTACTTTGCCAGATGACGGTAACTGTGACTTTGCCATTTTGTATAGAGCGCTGCAATAATCGGTAAATGGTGAGTGTTTGATTATCAATTTGCAGCGTGATTTTTAACATAAAATAATTACTATACAAGGTAAGCTGATTTAAGGGAATATTTAATTCGTGTAAATAAGGTAAGCTCATAAATTCTGCTATACTGTGAAATCCTTGGTGCTGCTGACGATATTCAACAACGGCTTGTGCTTGCTCGAGGGTCATCCCTAAACTGGTGAAGACCATTTTACTCGCGCTATTAATATTAATAGGTGTTATTTTAGGTAAGGCGATAACGTAGGGTACTAAGGCTAAATAACGCTGTGCATTTATTTTATCAATTAAGCGTAATTCTGAAATATTCACCAACCATCGTGAATTACTCATCGCGGGATTAATTAAATTTTGTTGACTAGGCACATCCGTACTAAGGTAGCTTAATATCGCACTGGCAATTTTACTAATTTCTTGCCCTGCTAGTTTCCCCTTCCAGAGTTGATTCGCTAACATAATAAAAGAAGATAATTGTTGAGGATTGGTAATATTATTAATATTAAATTTTGCTTCTGCATCCATTAATACGACATTAACGTTGAAGCCATTTAATGAATAATGATAGTGTTGGGGAAATTGCTGGATCATTTCACTCGTTGTTTGCAGGTTAATGGGGTGATTCAATTTTTTTATTGCCCAATCATTGGCGGCTTGACTGATAATTTCAGCATTTTCGACATTAAACATCATCCGCGTGCGAGTAATGGCAATACGTGTTTTTAACAACATCATAACTGCCATACTCGCCACAATCATCACAATAAGTAATGAAGTTAGCAGCGCACTCCCTTGTTGTTTTTTCATAGGCTAAAAATCCTATCGATACAACGCCTTGGTTGTAAGCAAAGTGTGACTTTCACCGCTTTTGGTAAAGACATATCAGGATTGCTATAAAATGGCCAGCTACTTAACCATTTATTGTGTTGATCAAGTACCGTCAGGTGAAAACTATCGAGACCATCTAATAATAAAATTTTATTAGGAACAGCATTCACATCACGATCGAGTGTTGAAAAACTGAGTCGCCACAGTTGATGATGATTAAATTGATAGACCACACGTTGCATAATACTGCGCTTAGCAACCGCTAATGGATTCACAACACCGAGCCGAGTTAATTGTAATTCTAGGAAGGGTTGAATGCTTAAACTCAACGCCGGTTCGATTTTTCCATTCGAAAGTTTAATGGGTCTATCGACGACTTGGGTTAAATCATTTTCTAGACGATAAAAACACCATTGTAATGAAGAAAGTGTTTCAGCATGATGATTAAAATCCTCTTGCGTTGCGATCGATTGCTCTAAGACAACCATTAATATACTCGCAATAATTGCAAAGATTAGCAGAGCAATAATAATTTCTATTAAGGTAAATCCATTATGACGCTGGAATGAGTATGTGTTCATAGCGTTTGCCATCGGTTTTGGAATAAACATTAATTTGATAATTCGCTTGTTGATCGCGCACTTCCCAATGCCAAGTTTGATTAAACACCATTTCATCGCCTTGTTGAGGGGGTGTTAATAATTTTAATTGTATGTTATTAGCAATGTTTAATACTAGCCAATGCGCCATTGTTTTATTGCTCACATAATTTAAATCTTGTACGGAACGCCTCGTTGCCATCACAATCGCCAATAGTGCAATGGCTACAATTAATGTTGCCACTAAAACTTCGATTAAGGTAAAGCCCCTGTTATTTTTCATGCTTTTTGCAAAGCAATGTTACCATTGGCTAAGCCTACTATTTTATAGCCCATTGTATGTTTGGCATTTTCAATAATTAAAGTAAAGGGTGTAATTTCTCCCGTACTATAAAAAACAATAGGAGGAATAGCATCACGGTTGAGTATTTTAATCGTTAAATGATCCGACAAGACATGAAGACCATTTAATGGAGAAGTTGAAATGATTTGCCACGGTTTATTAGCATTATCGGGATGAAAAGCGACAAATTGATAATCATGATCATCAATCATTAATCCCAGTTGTTGCGGCTTGAGCATGGCATATTGTTTGGCAAATTGCATTAAGGCATTCAGCTTCAAAGCGGCTGTTTTCATATTACTTTCACTATCGATATTCCCCATCGCAAGCACAGCCATAGTAGCAATAATGCCGAGAATAACCACCACGATCATCATTTCAATCAAGGTAAAACCATGATTAATTTTTTTATTTGGCATTAGTCCAATTTCCAATAAGACCTTGCTCGCTGCCTTGACCCTGCGGGCCGTAAGAAAATAAATCATATTCTCCATGTTGACCTGGAATTAAATATTGATAAGGATGCCCCCACGGATCTATTGGTAGTGATTTTAAATAGGAATGCCAATTATTAGGAATGGGATCGCTGGTGGGTTTAGACACCAGCGCTTGCAACCCCTGATCGGTAGTAGGCAAATTTCCATTATCTAATTTATAAAGATCTAATGCTTCAGCAATGGATTGTATATCTTGTTGCGCTTTGACTAAGCGTGCTTGTTCTGGGCGATCTAAAATCTTTGGTACCACAATTGCAGCTAAAATACCTAAAATAACCACAACCACCATAATTTCAATTAAAGTAAAACCTTGTTGCTTTTTCATGTTAACCCCGGTAATTGATCGAGTGAAAAAATTGGTAATAATACGGCTAGAACGATAAATAATACGATACATCCCATCACTAAAATTAAAATAGGTTCAAATAAAGTTAAACTCATATTAACATAACGTTCAATATCACGATCTTGCATGAGTGCTGCGCGTTCTAACATCAGCGCTAAGCGTCCGCTATTTTCGCCACTGGCAATTAAATGCAACGATAATGGCGGAAAAAAATCAATGTGTTTAAATGCTTGATAAATTGAGCTACCTTCAGCAATCTGTTGGCTCGCTTTAGACAAAGCGTGTTGTAATGGAATTAATTTGACAACATTCAGGCTCTCGCGGACACATTTTAAAATATCAGTACCTGATTGCGCTAAAATTGCAAAGGTATGAGCAAAACGTGCGGTATCAATTAAACATAAAAAGCGATTTAATATTGGAATGCTTAATAACGCTCGGTGCCATCGTTCACGCCATAGGGGTTGTAATAATAAATAGCGAAAACCCAGTATTAGCAAAACCAATAATAATACCAACCACCAACCATCATAATGAATAACATGACTGATTGTTAATAGGAGGTGGGTAACCCAGGGTAGTTGTTGATCATTTTGTTGAAATACTGCAATCATTTTTGGAACGACATAAATCATTAGAAAGGTGACAATAGTGAATGAAATAATCAACATTAAACTGGGATAAATCATCGCTTGTTGAATTTTTTGTTTAATGCTTTGCTGTTGATCGACATAATCTGCTAACTGCTCTAAGATGTGATCCAAACGTCCTGTTTCTTCACCAGCAGCCACCGCCGCACGATAAATCAGAGGAAAGGCTTGAGGATAATAATTCAAACTGGTTGCGAAAGAAAACCCTTCCTGAATTTTACTGCGCACGCCTAATATAATTGCTTTGGCGCGAGCTTGGTGAAGTTGTTCAGCAACCGTAGTTAAACTTTCGGCTAATGGCATCGATGAATTTAACAAGACACTTAAATGTCGTGTTATTAAACTTAATTCTGAAGTTTTTAAGCGATATTGCCGACCGGTTAATTGCAGCGATTTTTGATGAATGGGCTTAATTTCCAAGGGTATTAATCCCTCCGCTCGCAACATTTGACGCACGCTACGCGCAGAATCATGCTCGGTAATTGCTTGCACCGTTTCACCGTGTTTATCAATGGCTTTATATTCAAATGCGGGCATCTTGCATTCCTGTGACTCGAATAATTTCGGTGAGAGTAGTATTACCTGCAATCACTTGTTGATAAGCATTGGTAAGCAAACTTGGATAAGTTTCACGAATGGTATTTATCATTTGTTGTTCGCCATAGTTTTCGTGAATGGATTGTTTTAACGTATCGTCAATGGGAATAATTTCATAAATTGCCGCACGTCCGCGATAGCCTAAATTATCGCACTGTTTACAGCCAACGTCACGATACAGTAATTGCGTGGGTTTAATGTTTAAGAGTTGACATTCTTCTGCACTAGGTTGATACGCTTCTTTGCAAGCCTGACATAATAAACGAATTAAGCGTTGAGCAATCACACCCACCAAACTCGAAGCAATTAAAAATGGTTCAATCCCCATATCGCGTAATCGCGTAATCGCACCAATGGCAGTATTGGTGTGCAAGGTGGATAATACTAAATGTCCAGTGAGACTGGCTTGCACGGCAATTTCTGCGGTTTCGACATCGCGAATTTCTCCCACCATCACCACATCAGGATCTTGGCGTAAAATTGCCCGTAAACCCCGCGCAAAAGTCATTTCAACTTTGGGGTTCACCGCCGTTTGACCAATGCCAGGTAAATCAAATTCAATCGGATCTTCTACGGTTAAAATATTGCGAGAAATTTCATTTAATTGGCTGAGTACCGCATAGAGTGTGGTAGTTTTTCCAGAGCCAGTAGGGCCAGTCACTAAAATAATGCCATGCGGTTTTTGAATTAATTCTTTCATTAAATCTAATTGAGATCCATTCATCCCTAAATCATTTAAATCTAAGCGAATGGTATTTTTGTCGAGAATTCGCAGAACAATTCTCTCACCATCATTGGAAGGTAATGTCGACACTCGCACATCAATATTATGACCTCCAATGCTTAGACTAATTCGACCATCTTGGGGCAAACGTTTTTCCGCAATATCTAATTTGGCCATGACTTTTATCCGCGATGTTACAAAAGGCGCTAAAGCACGACGAGGTTGTAAAATATCGCGCAATACTCCATCAATGCGAAACCGCACTATCATATTTTTCGCATAAGTTTCGATATGAATATCGGATGCTTGTGATTTTATGGCTTGGATAAATAAGGCATTCATTAAACGAATGATGGGAGCATCGTTTTGATCGTCTAAGAGTTCTGCTGTTTCGGCAATATGTTCAACTAAATCATTTAAATCTAAATCTTCTTCTAAATTTTCTACCGCGGCTTTGGCATTCGAATGCCCAAAAAGTTTTGGTAATAATTCGGTAAAACGTTGAGATGATAGTGTAAATATGTGAAGTTCTTGGTTAAAATACCGGCGAATTTCTGCAATGGCATCGGCATCGGTGTGGGCGTGAATTAAAACATATAATTGTTTAAATGCGTTCATCAATATTAGCACGCCTTGCTGTTTAGCAAATTGATAGGTCATGTGCGTGCGCAAATAATTTAAATCGCTGTGATTAATTAATTCCTGCAATTGCGTTTCAGTTAATTCCATCACCATGAATTGGCATCCTCACAAAAGGTGAAGGTAATTGAGCTTGCCCGTGCAAAGGCGGTAAAATACTGGGTTGTCCACCATAATTAAGCGGGTAACCAAATTGATCCAATTGTTGTAATTGGCGTGTGCGAATATAATCATATTTACCATCGGTGACATTAATATTTTGATTATCATTGCGTAAAATCACCGGACGTAAAAATACCATTAAATCTTTTTTCTCCATATCATGTTCTTTATCACGGAAAAGTAACCCCACGCCAGGAATATCACCTAAGATGGGTAATTTATGTAAAATTTCCACCATTTGGTTACTCATTAAACCACCCAGTACGAGAATTTCACCGTTATTAACAATCACTGAAGTTTTAATATCACTTTCATCGGTAATTGGATTAGGATTTTGATTGCTAGATGATCCATCCACTATCGATTCATTGCCTTGTTGAATTAATAATTTTACCGCATTACCTTGATTAATTTGTGGCGTAACTTTTAATTCGAGTCCGACATATTCACGCTGGGTGGTGGTATAAGGATTATTGAGTGAACCATCGGCTGCGGTGCTATAGGAGCCAGTAATAAAGGGTACTTTTTTCCCAACTTTAATATCGGCCGTTTGATTATCTAATACGATGATATCGGGGGTAGATAAAATATTAGTGGAGCCATCGCGTGCTAACGCCGTGATCATTGCGCGCATATCGCCGTTATGAATAAAACCAACCCCTAAGCCACCGGTGAGTTGACTAAATTCTGGATCGCTTGATAAAACAGGATTAGTATCACCAGGTAATTTGCTTGTACCCCATTGAATGCCTAAATGTTTTAATTTCGTTTCGTCAATTTCCACAATCGCTGCTTCCACTAACACTTGTGCTGGACGCAAATCGAGACGATTAATCACACTGCGTAACGTGCGCATCACATTATTGGGTGCAGAAATAATTAATGAATTAGTGGAAGGATCAGATTCAATTTCCACATGTTTGCCTTTCGCACTAATACTCGCATTCATGCTTTCTTGTTCGGGTTTATTTTTTTCGGAGGTGTCGGTAATTTTTTGAGTATGAGTATTGAGAGTGGCATCTTCGCCAAAACTCGCTTGGGCAATTCCCGCTAAAATCGGCACTAAATTTTTAGCCGTTTGATAATGCAAATACACGACTTGCGTATTACCACTTCCGCCATTGCTATTAATCGCATCGAGTTGTTGAATTAATAATCGTGCCCGCGCTCGCTGAGTGATATTACCGCTCATGATAATACTATTCGTGCGATCGTCTGCCGCTAAAGCCAGTTGTGGCATGCCGGGACTGGCCATATTCATCATCGTCACTAATTCTTTCACCACATCGGAAGCCAGCGCATTTTGCAATGGCACAATATCAACACCACTCTGATTGGCGGTATCCACCTCGTGAACTAAATGCGTAATTTTCGCAATATTGGCGGCGGTATCGGAAACGATTAACGAATTCGAGGGTAAATAGGCACTTAAACTTGAACTCGGTGGAATTAATGGACGCAACACGGGAACAAGTTGTTCTGCCGATTTATTTTTAACCGCGATCACTTTAACTACCATCGCGTCTTTAGGTTGTAAATGAGTATTTCCAACTGGCGTATTTTCTTGTAGCGCATTGATCATAGGTAATATCTTGATGGTATGTCCATCTGGAATTGCGGCATAACCATTCACGCGCAGTAACGATAAAAATACGGGATAGACTTCGTCTTTCGTGAGCGGGGTGGCTGAAATAATGGTCACTTTACCTTGCACCCTGGGATCCACAATAAAATTTTTGCCGGTGACTTTCGCCACTTCTGCAATCACACTGTGAATATCGGCATCGCGCAAATTCCATAACGTGGTATTATCGCGATGAGGATGACTTGGCACTTCGGCCAAGGCAATGCTTGCAATGAAGAGTAATAACCAACCTAAACGCACGAGTCGGATCACAGAATTGTCCTATGGGGTTAACTTGGCAAAAGGATAACATTAGCAAATCTTTAGTGCGAGTTTTTTATGTAGGTTAACCTGTTTAAGAATTAGGTTTAGGTGTCTTTGAACTGGTTATTTTAGGCATTGCTAAATATTGCTCATTCTGCATTGCCATTAACTTGAATGAATAGGCATTAGGATGTTTAGCGTTTTCTGTGGAGGCCTCCTCTGCGGCCTGCTGTAGTGGAGTGTTTGCTTCTTCATAGTTTTTTACCAAGTAGTGTCTTAAACCCGGGTGAAACGCTAACTCTACCGAAAGTCTCGGATCATTTGCTTTATAAATAAATAACTCGTTAGGAAATAGCTGCTCTGTGGGATCATTAATTAAAGCATTTATCAGCTTTCCCATTTGACAATCTAATCTTAAAAGTTCATCTAAGACCAATTTACTTCTTAACTCATGGTGAGTACTATTCGGAAGCAACTTCAGAAAAGCTTTTACATCCAGATAAGAAAAAAGCGTATGTTGAGATTGACTAGGTTTTTTTGCAAGTAAATTAATTTTTTTGATCGCCTCTTGTGAAAGCCAATTTCCAACCTGCTCGTTTTCATTAATAATCGAAATCAGTTTGGAGATATCATCTGCAGAAAAATTAGCAAGGGCACAAATTGAATTATCAATATCGCCTCGATACAAAAGTAAAAAATATTGACCTGAATAGCAGTGCAATAACTCATACTGTTCACTATAACAATTTTGTCGAACACCTTCTTCTTCATCTTCATTTTCAGGTTGTTGTGCATTTTTCGACTTACTGATTATTTCAAGCACCTCTTCTTGAATCTCTTGGTAATTTTTATAGGCTTCACTGAATAAATTTATCACAACTGGGTTTGAAGATTCATTTAATCGATGACTTACATTAATAAACCAGTTTGTTAATAAATATCGATATAAATTTGCTTTTATCATTTTAAAAAAACGATTTTCATGCAAAGGCTTTATTGCATCCACAAGCAAGCAAACCAGGGTGTAATCTACGGCAACATTTTGGTCTAATAATATTGATAATTTTTTCATAAACTGATCATAATTATCATTACTATTGAACTGCAGATCACTAATAATCTTAGAATATTTTTTGGATTTTATAGGGTCTTGTTGAGTAATTTGATTTAACGTTTCTTCGATTTTTTTTAATTCGGCTGCTTTTTCATTTTTAAGTTTCTCTTGCTCTTCTTGCATATCTTCTTTTTTTTGTTTATTTTGCAAATAATTGAAAAACATAAAAAATCTCCTTGCCAATAATTTAATTATTATCTTAACAAAGAGGATGACATTAAGAGTTAGTCAAGCATACTGGAAATATGAGGGAAAAAGTTACTAGCAGGTGTAATCTGTTGGCTTATGTTTCATATGCATATTTTTTAAATAAAAAATAAAAACACCTGAAAAATGCTTGATGAGGCGCGTGATGAGGCGTTGCCAATATGCAGATGACTACCGAGAAGTTAAAATTAAAAAACCCGTTATCTCTTAATCTAATTAAATAAATCTGCATGCGTCCCTGTCCGCTCAAGTCGCAACGTAGTTTCAGTTAGCACATAAATCAGCAGCCAATCCGGCTCAATATGACACTCGCGAGTATTTTTATATTGACCAACAAGAAAATGATCTCGATATTTCTCAGCAAGTTTTTCGCCATAGCTTAGCAATTGAATTACTGTTTTTATTTTTTCGATATTTTTCCCCCGTTTGACTATTTTTTTAAAATCCTTTTTAAACTGATTAGAACGCTCAATAATCCGCATCGTAATCAATTTTCCAAGTCATTAAATAAATCGTTTATAGAATTAAATGATTTTAGATTTTTCCCTTTAGCACTTTCTTGTAATGTTTTATGAGTGACCTTATTTGGCACTTTAATTTCAAAGGGTAAACCATTATGTAATTTGATTTGCTTAAATAAGGCATTGATGGCGTCGGACATGGTGAGACCGAGATCTCCTAAAATATGATCAACATCTTGTTTTAAATCTTGGTTGACACGCGCCCTAACAATACTGTTTTTCATATGTTTAAACTCCCATAGTATATAGTAAATTATATGCTACAATGTGGTTACAAATCAAGCAAGAATAGATAATATAACCATGACAATTCACGATACGGGTTTTCTTTGCTTGGGTGTGGAAGTTATTGAATATTAGAGCAATGGGTATCAGATATTTGCGCATAAAGCTGTTGGGTTTCGGTGCTCCTCAACCCAACAACCTCTAAACTTTTTATGCGGCATGTTCGTGTTTGCTGGCGTGTAAACCTTTAGCGACGGTAATAAACGAACCAAAAACTAAAACAATTTCATTGTCTTCACAATCGTCTTTGGCGTGTTGGAGTGCATCTTCTATGCTTGGGAAACTGAGATAATCATCTACCTCTAATTGTTTTAAGATTTTTTGTAATTTTTCGCAGGAAGCTCCTCGTTCAACATCAAGACCCGAGATATACCATTTCACCACGTGTTGTTGAAAAGTCTTCAAACATTTGGGAATGTCTTTATCTTTTAGCATTCCCACGACCGCACGAATGCGTTTATTGGGAAAATTTTGTTTTACTTTTTGCATTAAATTTTCACACGATTGTGGATTATGCGCGACATCAAATACGGTAGTCACTTCATCATCCATCACCTGAAACCTTCCTGGTAATTCTGCTGCTTGAATTCCTTGATAAATGGCTGGTTTATTAACGTTCATAGTATCCTCTAAAATAGTGATTGCCATTAATGCGATCGCGACATTATCCAAGTCGAGACGGCAAAACGGCAATTGACAAAATTTACAAACTTCCCCCAAATTCCATCGCCAATTTTCATTGGCCATGTCATAAGAAAACTCTTTCCCTAAACGATACAACGGTGCTTTTAAACGTTGCGCTTGGCTTAGAATGGCATGTGGCGGTGCTGGCATGCCACAAATAACCGGTTTCTCTGCGCGCATAATGCCCGCTTTATGTTCTGCTATAGCTTCAATGCTATCGCCTAACCATTGCTGATGTTCTAACGAGACTGTGGTAATAATGGCGATATCGGCATCGACAATATTCACCGCATCGTCGCGCCCGCCCATTCCCACTTCCAGCAAAACAATATCTAACGGTGTTTGCTGAAATAACCACAGTGCGCCCAAGGTTAAAAATTCAAACGGCGTAAGCGTTATCGCGCCACGCGCCACTTCGATTGACGCGAATGCCGAACACAATGCGGACTCGCTCACCTCTTGGTTATTCAGCAGGATTTGATCGGTATAACGTAATAATTCCGGTGACGTAAAACTACCGGTGCGATACCCTGCGGCGTGATAAATCGAACGTAAACTCGTCACCGTGGAGCCTTTACCGTTGGTGCCGGTTACCATTATCACTGGACAATTAAAACGAGTTACCTTCAAGCGTTCGGCAACGGCTTTAATTCGATCCAAACCTAGGTCGATTGTGGTTGGATGCATGGCTTTAATATAGTGAAGCCATTGTGTTAAGTTTTGTGCTGGCATATAGACTTATAGCTGTCTACTCAATTAAGCCGTAGTGTAGAGGGATTTTGCCGACAGCGCAAGAGCTAACCGCACTTTTTTCTGTACGATAGTCGGTAAATAAGAGATTATCCCCCCGAGCATTTAGCAAACGAATAAAATTGCTTATTTCTTCCCACGGTTGTTAGAATACGTTTTTTCTCATCCTGAAATCTAAATTCTATGAGCACAACTACTTATAATGCGGAATCTATTGAGGTCTTAAGTGGCTTAGAACCGGTGCGCAAACGCCCGGGGATGTATACCGATACCTCGCGCCCCAATCATCTTGCCCATGAAGTCGTCGATAACAGTGTGGATGAAGCCATGAGTGGTTTTGCTAAACACATTCAAGTGACTTTACACGAAGATGGTTCGTTAGAAGTCAGCGATGATGGACGCGGCATGCCCGTCGATATTCATCCTAAACACAAAGTATCGGGTGTCGAATTAATCTTAACTCGTCTTCATTCTGGAGCGAAATTCTCTAACGAAAACTATCGGTTTTCGGGCGGTTTACATGGTGTTGGGGTTTCGGTAGTGAATGCCTTGTCCCTGCGCTTAGATGTCACCGTGCGTAAACAGGGAAAAATTTACACGATGAGTTTTGCCCAAGGTGAAAAAACGGGAAAATTAAAAGAAACGGGTACCACTACTAAACGCGATAATGGCACCACCATTCGTTTTTGGCCTGATCCTCAATTTTTCGATACCGTAAAATTTTCGCTCTCACGCTTTAAACATTATTTACGCGCCAAAGCGGTTTTATGTCCAGGTTTACGCATTTCTTTAACCGATAAAATTAATCAAGAACAAGAAGAGTGGTATTTTGAAAATGGTGTCGGTGAATATTTAATCAATAGTTTAGGTAATTTTCTAAAAATTCCCGAAGAGCCATTTATTGGCAATTTTACCAGTAATAATGAATGTGCTGAATGGGCTGTCTTATGGTTACCTGAAGGCGGTGAAGTGATCGCCGAAAGTTATGTTAATACCATTCCCACGCCGCAAGGTGGCACCCATGTCAATGGATTACGCACTGGCGTACTCGAAGCCATTCGTGAATTTTGTGAACTCCGCAATTTATTGCCTCGCGGAGTAAAAATTACCGCGGAAGATATTTGGGATAATTGTTGCTATATATTAGCTGTTAAATTACTCGATCCGCAATTTGCGGGACAAACCAAAGAACGCTTATCCTCACGCGAATGCGCAGCCTTTGTTTCCGGTGTGACGAAAGATGCTTTTAGTTTATGGTTAAATCAACACGCCAGCATTGGTGAAAGTATTGCAGAAATGGCCATTCACAATGCGCAAAAACGTTTAAAATTAGCCAAAAAAATCGAACGTAAAAAAATTGCCAGTGGTCCTGCATTACCCGGAAAATTAGCCGATTGTGTGAGCCAAGATCCCATGCGTGGCGAATTATTTCTGGTGGAAGGTGATTCGGCAGGCGGCTCTGCCAAACAAGCCCGCGATCGCGAAACCCAAGCCATCATGCCGTTACGCGGAAAAATTTTGAATACTTGGGAAGTCGATTCCAATCAAATTTTAAGCTCGCAAGAAATTCAAGATATTTCTATCGCCATTGGTTTAGAACCAGGTGCTAGCGATTTATCGTCTTTGCGTTATGGAAAAATTTGTATTTTAGCCGATGCCGATTCCGACGGCTCACACATTGCAACGTTATTATGTGCCCTCTTCATGCGACATTTTCGCGCACTCGTAGAAGCCGGTCATGTATTTATTGCCATGCCACCGCTTTATCGCATCGATCTCGGTAAAGAAGTTTTTTACGCCTTAGACGATGCCGAGAAACAAGGCATCCTCGATCGCATTGCCGCTGAACATAAAAAAGGAAAAATCAGTGTGCAACGTTTCAAAGGATTAGGTGAAATGAATCCTCAACAATTGCGCGAAACCACAATGTCTCCAGACACTCGCCGTTTAATGCGTCTAACGCTAGAACAGGGTGATGATACCCAGCAAATGATGGATATGTTATTAGCCAAAAAACGCGCCAATGATCGTAAAAATTGGTTAGAAACCAAAGGCGATTTAGCCGAAGTTTAACAGGAAATGAATGTATGAGCATGGTTGAATTTAATGATACTGTAGAAAATATTCCCTTAAAATTATTTACTGAAAAAGCCTATCTTGATTATTCAATGTATGTGATTTTAGATCGCGCGCTGCCACACATTGGCGATGGCTTAAAACCCGTACAACGTCGAATTGTCTATGCCATGAGCGAGCTCGGCTTAAAGGCCAGTGCAAAATTTAAAAAATCAGCGCGCACCGTCGGAGATGTCTTAGGTAAATTTCATCCTCATGGCGACAGTGCGTGTTATGAAGCCATGGTGATTATGGCGCAATCATTTACCTATCGTTACCCTTTAATTATTGGTCAAGGTAATTGGGGATCGCCAGATGATCCGAAATCGTTCGCCGCCATGCGTTACACGGAAGCAAAATTATCGCACTATGCTAGCGTACTCTTAAGCGAACTCGATCAAGGCACGGTCGATTTTACCGCGAATTTTGATGGTACCTTAGACGAACCCAAAGTATTACCCTCGCGCTTACCCAACGTGTTATTAAATCCAACCACCGGCATCGCCGTGGGCATGGCTACCGACATTCCACCGCATAATTTAACCGAAGTCGGCAAAGCCTGTATTTATGTCTTAGAAAATCCGCAAGCTGTCTTAAGTGATATTACCAAAATTATTAAAGGCCCCGATTATCCTACTTCCGCAGAAATCATTACCTCTAAAGCCGATATAAAACAACTTTATAAAACGGGTAATGGTAGTATTCGCATGCGCGCCGTTTATGCCTTAGAAGACGATGCCATTGTAATCACTGCCTTACCGCATCAAGTCTCGGGTAATAAAATCATGGAACAAATCGCCCAACAAATGCAGGCGAAAAAATTACCCATGGTCGAAGATTTACGCGATGAATCCGATCATGAAAATCCCACGCGTTTAGTGATTGAGCCCCGCAATAATAAAGTCGATATCGAAAAATTAATGGCGCATCTCTTTGCTACCACCGATTTAGAGCGCACTTATCGCGTTAATTTTAATGTCATCGGATTAAATGGTCGGCCACAAGTAAAAAATTTATTACAAATCATTCAAGAATGGCTCGAGTTTCGTAAAGAAACCGTCAAACGCCGTTTACAACATCGCTTACATAAAGTTTTAGATCGCTTACACGTATTAGATGGTTTACTAATTGCTTTTTTAAATATTGATGAAGTGATTCATATTATCCGCACGGAAGACGATCCCAAACAGGCATTGATAAAAAAATATCATTTAAGCGAACGTCAAGCAGAAGCGATTCTAGAAATTAAATTACGGCAATTAGCCAAACTCGAAGAAATTAAAATTCGCGCGGAACAACAAGAACTCAGTGCAGAACGCGATACCTTAGAAAACACCTTAAAATCAGCGCAACGGTTAACTGCATTAATTAAATCGGAAATCGAAGCGGATATTGCTGAACATGGCGATAAACGACGCACGCCGATTGTCGAACGCGAACAAGCACAAGCATTAAATGACATTGAAGTAATCCCTACTGAACCTGTTACCATTGTCTTATCCAAAAAAGGTTGGGTGCGTTCTGCTAAAGGCCATGATATTGATCCCACTAAATTAAGTTATAAAGCTGGAGATGAGTTTTTAATCAGCGCCCTGGCTAAAAGCAATGAACAATCTGTTTATATCGATACTACGGGTCGTTCTTATTCTATTCCTAATCACATGTTACCGTCAGCGCGCGGTCAGGGCGAACCTTTAACGAAACGTTTATCCCCTCCTCTAGGCGCAGAATTTGTAGGCATGATCAGTGGTAGTAGTGAACAATTAATTGTATTAGCCAGTGATGCTGGATATGGATTTATTGTTAAACTCGAAGAATTATATTGTAAAAATAAAAATGGTAAAGCCATTATTAAAGCCCCAGAAGGCTGCTTAATTTTACCACCACGCGTCATTCAAGATTTTCAAGCAAACTATTTAATCAGTGTCACCAACGAAGGTAGGATGCTAGTTTTCCCAGTAGCGGAACTTCCACAATTAAATAAAGGCAAAGGTAATAAAATTATAAATATTCCAGCGGATCGCGCTAAATCTCGCGAAGAATTTTTACGCGATATCGCCATTATGGGTGAAAATGATAAATTAACTCTCTTTGCTGGAAAACGTAAACTAACGTTAAAATTAAGTGATTTAGAACATTATCATGGAGAGCGCGGACGCCGTGGTCATAAATTACCGCGTGGTTTTGAAAAAGTAGACTCATTACAAGTAGGGAGTATGTAATTATGAGTTATATTGATAATAATTTATTAGTCAGTGAACATGTGTTGTATCGCGCTAAAACACATAAAATTATTTTTTTCACCGCGTGTATTTGGTTAGCACTTACTTTAATATTAGTTTCTTTGCATAAGCTCTTAGCATTGATTGGAATTATTACCTTTATAGTCGCGATTTATGATTTTCTAAAATCACTGATCCGCTATACCACTTCTGAATTTGCCCTCACCAATAAACGCGTTTTAGTTAAAATTGGTTTTATTCGTCGTCAATCGGTCGAAACATTTTTACAAAAAATTGAAGGCATTCAAGTTGATCAGGGAATTTTAGGACGTATTTTTAATTATGGTACGATTATTGTGTGTGGTACGGGAGGCACGCGCGATCGTTATTCATTAATTGAAAAACCCTTAGAATTTCGTCGTCGCGTGCAAGAGCAAGTTGAAATTGCGTTGAATCATCAAGAACATCAAGAATAATGCACAAAATGTCGCTGTGGTAGGGGTGTTGACAATTCGTTGTAATGAGCCATAGCTCGTTGATTTTTGCACACTAGCGTAACCTTGACACGCAGAAAAATGAACAACGAAACACCATAAATTAACGAGATACCGCCAGCACAATAAAATTGTCAACACGCCCTGGATTTTTGCGCTATTTTATTCTCCAGGAGTTTCGCACTGAAAGTGCGAAACTCCTGTTCTCATGCTAAGCTTAATAAAAGGAAAAAGTGAGTAAGGGATTTATGAATTTAGTTAACCCATTTGCTGGTATTCGCCCGTTAAGCGAATATGTCGATGAAATCATTGCTCCACCCTATGATGTCATTAATCGTATTGAAGCTTACGATTTTGCCCGCAATCGGCCGTGGAATTTTTTGCATGTTTCAAAACCTGAAATCGATTTAAGCTTTGATATCGATCAATACGATCCACGTGTCTACGCCAAAGGCATGGAAAATTACCGGCAACTACTTGCAGCCGGCATTTTACAACCCGATCCCAAACCCTATTATTATCTTTATCGTTTAACCACTGATGATCATGCACAGACAGGTTTAGTGGCAGCGGTTAGCATCGATGCCTATTTAAATAATCGCGTGATTAAACACGAATTAACCCGACCCGCCAAAGAATTGGATCGCGTGCGGCATATTACTTCTGTTAATGCGCAAGTTTCACCGGTATTACTCACCTATCGTTCACAACCGAAAATTAACGATTTAATCACCACGATTATTACACAACAAGCCCCCAACTTTTCCACCTTTGATGATGATGAAATACAGCACGAATTTTGGGTCATTGATAATCCTAATATTATTCACCAAATAAGCTTATTATTTAATAATATTAATTTTTTATATATTGCCGATGGGCATCATCGCACGGCTGCCGCCGCACAAGTTGCAGAAATGCGAGCAAAAAATTTAAAGCATCAACATGGCGCACATAATTATTTTTTAGCGGCCTTATTCCCAAGCGATCAATTAAAAATTTTAAGTTATAATCGTCTAGTATTAAATTTCGGTCAATTAACTTATTCCGATTTTTTAAAACGCATTGAAGAAATTTGCGATATCCACGAAGAAGATGAGGCAATTACGCCTAAACATCCCCTTGAAATCGGTTTATATCTCGATTCACGTTGGTTCCGTTTAGAGTTCCCAGAACAATTAATCAAACATGCCGATCCTATCGCGAAATTAGCGGTCAGTTTATTAGATCGTCATATTTTACAAGATATTTTAGGCATTATGGATTCGCGGACTGATCAACGCCTTGAGTTTGTGGGTGGTCAACACAGTATCGATGACATTGAAGATTTAGTTGATGGCGGCGAAGCGGTAGCTGGATTTAGCCTTTATCCCACCAGCATTGAGGAATTAATGACAATTGCCGATCAGGGCGCGATTATGCCACCGAAGTCCACCTGGTTCGATCCTAAACTTGCCGATGGATTAATTTGTTTAAGTCTTGATTCTTAAGCCCATCACTGATACAAAAGCACATAGGGTTTTTGAGTGAGGGTTTAACGTGAAATCATTTCTGACAACATGCAGTTTGTGCTTGGTGAGTTTAGTATTATCGGCTTGCGCCACCGTAAAGAATTCCCCTCAAGATCCCAGTGATCCCTACGAAGCATTTAATCGTCAAAGTTATCAATTCAACGAAGATCTCGATACCACATTTTTAAAACCCGTTGCCGAAGTTTATCAAAAATTATTACCATGGACGGTGCGCGCAGGGGTTACCAATGTTTTTAATAATTTAGCGGAAATTCCTACTGTTGCGAATGATTTATTACAAATAAATCCAGCACAAGCTCTGCATGATACTGGTCGCTTTGCCATTAATTCCACCATTGGTGTGGGTGGAATTTTCGATACGGCAAAACACATGGGATTAAAACCGCATAGCGAAGATTTTGGTTTAACCTTAGCACGCTGGGGTTGGACTCGCTCACCCTATTTAGTGATCCCGTTTCTCGGCCCCAGTACAGTGCGCGATGCCATCGGCATTCCAGTCGATTATTATGCCTTTACCATTTATCCTCATTTAAAATCGAAAGTCACTTATTCACTATTAGCCTTGGACGGATTAAATTATCGCGCCAGTTTGCTCAGTGCTGAAGAAGTTGTCGATCAAGCAGCACTTGATCCGTATGTGTTTTTCCGCGACGCTTATTTCCAACGTCGACAAAAAATGATCCAGCAAAATTACGCTCGTTCAACCACGACTGCCACCAGCGAAAATCATGCCACTAGTGCGGAAGAAGAGGATGTCTTAAGCGGGATTGACACAAACTAATGGTACACGTTGCTTTATTAGAACCTGAAATCCCTCCCAATACGGGAAATATTATTCGTTTATGTGCTAATTGTGGTGCTCATTTACATTTAATTAAACCGCTAGGATTTGCCTTAGAAGATAAACAATTACGTCGCGCTGGATTAGATTATCATGATTTAGCCAATGTTAAGATTCATGAAACTATCGATGAATTTTTTTTGCAAACTTCCTCGCAACGAATTTTTGCCTGTTCGACAAAGGGTAAAAAAATGTATACCGAGGTGAATTATCAAGACAATGATATTTTATTATTTGGCGCAGAGACGCGTGGTTTGCCTAATAATATAATTGAGCAGTTTAATCAGCAAAATACCTGTATCCGCATTCCCATGAAACCCAATAATCGCAGTTTAAATTTATCCAATGCCTGCGCGATTATTTTATTTGAAGCCTGGCGCCAGCTAGGATTTAATTAATTGATGTAGCCTGGAACAGAGCGCAGTGTAACCTGGAACGCAGCGCAGGGTAGCCTGGAACGCAGCGCAGCGGAGATCCAGGATCGGTGTTTTAAAGATGCTCTGGATCCTGGATCTCCGCTGCGCTCCGTTCCAGGCTACAGCTACGTCAATTTTCATCTTTAGGAATACGAGCTAATAACGTTTGCACTGCTTTTTGCACGGTTTGGTGGTGATATAATACTTGGAAAACTTGTTCGCAGATCGGCATTTCAATCTGGTATTGCGTCGCTAATTGAAAAATTTCTTGGCTAGTATTAATTCCCTCAATGGTTCTAGCTATCATTTGTTTCGCTTCAATCAGAGATTTCCCTTCGCCTAAGGCGATACCAAATCGTCGATTACGCGATTGATTATCGCTACAGGTTAAAATTAAATCGCCTAATCCAGCTAAATTTAAGAGTGTTTCTTCTTCTGCGCCTAATGCTTTACCTAAACGCCGCATTTCGGTAAATCCACGCGTCATTAATCCAGCACGCGCATTCATGCCAAACCCTAAACCATCACTGATCCCGACGGCAATTGCTAAAACATTCTTAACCGCACCACCAATCGCAACACCCACTAAATCGGTTGAGGTATATACGCGAAAATACGGCGTATGAAAATACGCCTGCCATTGTTGCGCATAACGAAGAGAATTAGCTGCAATGGTCACTGCCGTGGGTTTTTGTTCAGCAACTTCCGCAGCAAAAGAAGGCCCCGATAAAACCGCGATATCGCGTTGCCCTAAATACTCAATCACCAATTCATGTAAAAATTTTCCTGAATCAGGATCGAGCCCCTTGGTTGCGAAAGCAAGTTGATGATGTTTTTTTAGCAACGGTTTTAATTGAGCCAAACAAGCGCTGAAACCATGAGAAGGGATCACAATTAACACGCCAACAACGTGTTGTAATACCCATTCAAGATCGGCATGTGGAATTAAATTCGCTGGAAAATTTGCATTGGGTAAATATTTTTGATTACAACCGGTCTGTTGTAAGTTGGCGATGTGTGACGCATCGCGCCCCCACAAAAAAACCTGATGATGTTTACGCGCCAAGGCAATGGCTAGCGCAGTTCCCCAAGAACCTGCGCCAAGCACTGCAATGGATGAAGACAAATTATTATTGCCCACCATTTTTCTTTTGTTTCAAATGCTCTGCATACACAGCATCGAAATTAATGGGAGCTAAATACAGTTGTGGGAAGCTGCCGCGTGTGACGATATCGGAAACCGTTTCGCGCAAATAAGGAAATAAAATGGTTGGGCAGAAACTACCAAGAATTCCTTCTTTTTGTTCGCCCTCGATGCCTGAAATAGTGAAAATTCCAGACTGTTTTACTTCCACTAAAAATGCCACTTTTTTGTCAACTTCTGCCGTGACAGTTACTGCTAAAGTGACTTCGTAATTGTTATCGCTTAATTCATTATGCGATGTATTCAATTCAAATTTAACTTCAGGTTTCCATTCACCACGAAATACTTCTGGTGCATTGGGAGATTCAAAGGATAAATCTTTGACATAAATTCGTTGAATTGCAAATTCTGGTTTATTATCAGTGTTAGCATCATTCACCATGATTATTTCCCCTTGTAAAAATTAAGCTAGTAATTCGTCTAATTTACCTTCACTATCGAGCGCGTATAAATCGTCGCAACCACCAATGTGTTGTTGGTTGATAAAAATTTGTGGAACCGTATGGCGGTTACTGAGTTGTTCCATCTCACGGCGTTTTTCAGGATCATTATCCACACTAATCTCGGTAAATGTTGCATTTTTTTGCTGCAATAATTGGCGTGCCCGTATGCAATAAGGACAGGTACTTTTGGTATAAATAATAATTTCTGCCATGATTTTTTATCCACTCAAAATAATAAGGCTAACTTATTCTGTAACCATAGGCAAATTTTCACTTTGCCAAGCTTGCATACCACCTTGTAATATTCGTACGTCGGTGAAACCTTGCGCTTTTAATTGTTTAACAAATTTAGCTGCCTGCTGACCATATTGATCGCAAATGATGATGGGTTTTTCACGATGTTTATTTAATTTTTTGATTTGCTTCTCAACGTCGTTGGCCTGAAAGTGCAACGCATTTAACACATGCCCCTGTTTAAATACCGATTCATCCCGTATGTCGAGAATTACAGCATCGCTACTGTTGATTAATCGAATGGCTTCTGCGGTGGAAACCTTCTGCCCGCCGCCTTGTGCTGAAATGAATTCATAAGCGATAATAATTATCATCAGGGTTATGGCCATAGCAACCAGCACCCAGTGATTATGAATAAATTCGATAACTTGATGATCCATGGTTTGATTACTTAAGATTAGAAAGGCAGAAAGTATACCGAAGCTCATGAGCTTAAGCCAGAATTTATTAATTTAAGGAGACAATCATGAAAATATTAGTGGTAGGCGGATCGGGCACAATTGGTCAGGCGATTGTTAAAAACTTAAGTGAACGTCACCAAATTGTCGTCGCCAATGCCCATTCCGGTGATGCGCAAGTGGATTTAAGCGACGCACATTCAATTAAAACCCTCTATGAAAAAATTGGGTCGGTCGATGCCGTGGTGTGTGCCGCAGGGCTCGTCCATTTCGACGACTTAACCGCTATGACACCGGAGTTATTCAAAATTGGTTTAGAGAATAAATTAATGGGACAAGTGAATTTAGTCTTACACGGTCTCAATCATGTAAACGATCGAGGTTCATTTACCCTGATTAGTGGCTTGTTAAATCGCGATCCCATTCGCTATGGCGTTTCAGCTGCGATGGTAAATGGGGCGTTAGAAGGATTTGTGACCGGTGCCGCCATTGAAATGCCGCGTAGTTTACGCATTAATTTAGTCAGTCCCACGGTAGTCAAAGAATCCTTGCCGGCGTATGAAACGTATTTCCGCGGTTATCCGCCGGTAGAAGCGCAAGTGGTTGCAGCGGCCTTTGAGAAATGTGTCGAAGGTTTGCAAACCGGTCAAGTGCTACGAGTGGGTTGGTGATATTCTCGGTGTTCCATGGAGGTTTCTCATTTACCATAGCACCTATCAATTACCCCTAAATAAAAAAATTTTAAATCAATGTGTTACAGTATCTTGCTGTTTGGCCGCAGGAGAAAGTTTTATGATAGAACGCCGTAAGTTGCAAAACGCAAGACGCAAGTATTCACAAATCATGATTTATGCTATAGTTTAAATAATTAAACAAAAAATAGGATAGGATAATGAAAACCATTGCTGCTTGTATCATGATTTTAGGTTTGACGTCTTTAAGTTCCATGTCACTAGCAGCGGATGCACCAGTTGATTGCACGGCTGGCCCTATTACTATCACACTTCCTTCTATGAATTCTATGACTGGCAACATAACCACCATGGCTAATCCACCAATACCCGATTCTTGTACAGACATTCCGGTCGATGGTATGAATGCGACAGCCCAATGCTCAGTGAAGGGTAGATCACATATTTTTGGGCAACTTGGGCCTGATGTAAACTACACTTACAATTGCCAAATAAACGCTCCTTTTAACGGTGTATCATTAAGTGTAGCATCCTCCCCCATCGTTGCTGGTACGTGTTTTCGACTAGGTGACTTTTCTAGTACGGTAATAAACTTATCGGGAACTCCTCCATATCCGTCAGGACTTCCTTTACAGAATACAACTGGGCAGCCTCAAGCCATTTCAATGATTGTTCACGCCAATCCTCCTATCATGACAGGGCCAGGAGCAACGGTGACATGTACTTTCACGGATGTTACCCCACGCTGAAGCGCAAGGAATCAGCACTTGATCAGGCCAAGATTGGAAATTTTACATGGTCATCAGAGTATTTCTAATTCTGGAATTACTCGCTTTATATAATCACTAAATAAAGGCACAGTAAACGCATTATCGCCGTGCGCTGGGCTATAAATCATTCCTTTGGCAATTAAACTTGCACGGGTTGGTGCCACGGCTTGGACTTCACGTTTTAGCAAATGCGCAATATCGCCCGAACGGCGTAAATTTAAATCTAATTCAGCCATCGCCCTCAGATATTTTTTTTCTTGAGGTGTTAAACGATCAAAACGCACACGGAAAAAACTCATATCAAGTTCAGTGATGGCTAACTCTGTCGCTAACTTTACATCGTTAAGTGTAATAGGTGATCGTTGCGCCACTTGCCAACTGTGTTTACCCCACTCTTGAATAAAATAGGGGTAGGATTGTGTTTGTTTTAAAATTTCGTCCAAGGCAACTTTTGCAAACTTAACTTTCAGCTTTTTGGCCGGCACTTCAAGCGCTGCTTTTGCAGCAATTTCACTTAAAGGGCCAATTTCAGGATATTCAAATAAGCGTTCAGCGTAGGATTTTGCACGCCCTGCTTGCCCCACTAATTGTGGTAATCCCGCTCCAATTAATAATACAGGAAGGCGTTGTTGCGCGCATTTATGCAGTGCCATAATTAATGCCGCAAATTGATCTTCTTTAATATACTGAATTTCATCGATAAATAATGCCAAGGCCGTATGGTGAGCTTGAACTGTTTTTCCTATTTCAAGGAAAAGTTCTACTAAATCATGTTCCAAATCGCCGGAATCCGCAATACCTGGTTGTTTACCTAGATCGACTCCAAACTCGACATCATCATATTTCACTTTCATTGCTGTCACAAAACCACCCAGTACTCGCAATGCTTTTTGGGCTAATTGACCCATGGCGGCTACGCGATTAAGTCTCAATAATACGGCGCGTAATGCTGGTATAAGTAATGCAGGTAATGAGCGTTTTTCAGGTGTTTCAATTGTTACTACCGCAAAATCGTTAGCTTGTGCTTCTTGAGCAATTCGATTTAACAATACGGTTTTTCCCACTCCACGCAATCCGACCAAAACAATTCCCCGCGCAGATAGCCCGTTGCGGCAACGATCTAAGGCAATAGCCGCTTTTTCGATAATGTCCTCTCGCCCCGCCAACTCGGGTGGTTGCGTACCTGCGCCAGGGGCATATGGGTTAGTGCGTGGATCCATATATAACAATCTTAGCTAATGTTATGAATTTTTTATAAACTACCATAACTTTTCATAAACTACCATAACTTTGTTATAACCAGGAGTAGCGCACTGGTGCGAAACTCCTGTTTAGAGTGGTGAAAATTTCGCGGTAAAATGACGTAAAAAACGCGGTTGCCAAACAATTTTTACCCCACGTAATTTTTCACGCTGGCAATATAATTCCTGCAAACATTCGATGACATAATCAAAATGACTTTGCGTATAAGCTCGACGTGGAAATGCTAACCGTACCAAATCCATGTCTGCGGGTTTTTCGCTGCCATCGGGTTGTTTACCAAATACTACACTACCAATTTCACATGCCCGAACACCACCGATTTCATATAATGCGATACAGAGCGCTTGTCCTGGATAATCTAAAGGATCGATATGCGGCAACATGGCACGAGCATCCACATAAACCGCATGTGCGCCCACGGGTTTAATGTGTGGCACTCCAATTTTTTCTAACGCATCGCCCAGGTATTGCGCGGTGCGAAGTCGATAATGCAAATAATCTTCTGCGACAATTTCTTTTAAACCTTGCGCAATGGCATCCAAATCGCGTCCAGCTAAACCACCATAGGTTGGAAAACCTTCGCTAATCACTAATTCATTGCGGCATTGTTCGGCTAATTGATCGTCATTTAATGCCAGCCATCCACCGATATTGGCAAAGGCATCTTTTTTAGCACTCATGGTCATGCCATCTGCATAAGAAAAAATTTCACGCACAATTTCTTTAATAGGCTTATTTTCATACCCTGCTTCACGTAATTTAATAAAATACGCATTTTCAGCAAAACGACAACCATCGATAAATAATAATTTACCGTGTTTTTCACAAATACGTTTGGTTTCGCGAATATTGGCTAATGAAACCGGTTGACCACCACCGGCATTATTGGTGATCGTAATCATGACTAATGGAACTTGCTGTGAATATTGCGCTAAATACGCATCCAATTTTTCAATATCCATATTACCTTTAAACGGATGCAAGGTATTAGGTTGATTACTTTCTGCAATAGCGAGATTTTCCGCGAGCGCGTGTGTGGCCTCAATATTCGCGCGTGTGGTATCAAAATGGGTATTATTGGGAATGCGTTTTCCTTCGCCACCCACAATCGACATTAAAATTCGTTCTGCGGCACGACCTTGATGAGTAGGAATAATGTGACGAAACGGCATTAATTCTTGAACGCTTTCAACAAAACGATAAAACGAGGCGGAACCTGCATAACTTTCATCACCGCGTTGTAAGGCTGCCCACTGCTCCGCACTCATCGCCGACGTACCAGAGTCCGTTAATAAATCAATTATCACATCTTGAGATTGTAGACCAAATAAGTTGTAATCCACGCGGCGTAATAATTCTTGACGTTCTTCGCGAGTAGTCATGCGGATGGGTTCTACGCTTTTAATCCGAAAAGGTTCGATGATGGTTTTCATTATTTTCCTAAAAGTATAAGTTGAAAAAACAAAACAATATACGCTCCTGACAATTTCATCAAGTTTAGGTTAGAATGCCCCTCATTTAAAATATTATGGAAACGAGAAAATGCATACTATTGTCGTAGATGATGTTGATGTTCGCAATAAACGGGTGCTAGTTCGTGAAGATTTTAACGTCCCATTACAAAATGGCGTCATTACTAATACTAAACGTTTAGAAGCAGCACTGCCTACGATTAAATTATTGCAGCAACGAGGTGCCAATATTATTCTAGTATCACATTTAGACCGTCCCCAAGAAGGGGAATTTAATCCTGAATTTTCATTACAACCTATTGCTAATTATTTATCGCAAGCGCTGCAACAAGAAGTGTCTTTAATCACAGATTGGCAAGCGGGCGTAACATTACAACCTGGCCAAATTGTTTTATTAGAAAATATTCGTTTTTATGTCGGTGAAAATAAAGATGACGATAATTTAGCACAACAACTCGCCAATTTATGTGATATTTTTGTGATGGATGCTTTTGCCACCGCTCATCGCGCCCAAGCATCGACGCATGGGGTTGCCAAATTTGCACCGATTGCGTGTGCAGGTCCATTATTAGAAGCGGAATTAACAGCATTAAGCAAAGCGCTCGATAATCCAAAAAAACCCGTAGTTGCAATTGTGGGTGGTGCAAAAGTATCAACAAAATTAGCCTTATTAGATTCACTTTCCACTATCGTCGATCATTTAATTGTCGGTGGAGGCATTGCCAATACTTTTTTAGCTGCTAAAGATTTTCCAATTGGAAAATCTTTGGTAGAAGTTGATTTAATTCCCACTGCCAAAAAATTATTATCTAAAATTACTATTCCATTACCTGTTGACGTGGTTACTGCTAAAGCTTTTGCCGCCGATGCGCCATTTGCCATTAAATCCGTCACTGAAGTGGCCGATAATGATTTAATTTTAGATATTGGGCCACAAACGCGTGCTCAATTTACCGAATTAATCAATAAAGCTCATACCATTTTATGGAATGGTCCAGTGGGCGTGTTTGAATTTCCGCAGTTTAGTGAAGGGACTGCTGCACTTGCTAAAGCAATTGCCCATTCTTCAGCATTTTCTATTGCTGGTGGTGGTGATACGTTAGCCGCAATTGATAAGTTTAATATAGCGAAAAATATTTCTTATATTTCCACGGGTGGTGGGGCATTTTTAGAATTTATTGAAGGAAAAACGTTACCCGCCGTCGCCATTTTACAACAACGTGCGAAGGAATTTCATCATGCTTAGACGAACAAAAATTATTGCAACCTTAGGCCCTGCAACTGATGATCCCATGGTTTTAGAAAATATGATCAAAGCCGGATTGGATGTGGTGCGCCTCAACTTTTCTCACGGCAGTAAAGAGGATCACGCGAAACGCATTCAAATGGTGCGAGAATTGGCAAAAAAACATCAAAAACACATTAGCGTTTTGTCTGATTTACAAGGCCCTAAAATTCGCATTGCGCGTTTTAAAAATAATAAAATTACTCTAAAAAAAGGCGCTAAATTTATTTTAGATGCTAATTTAGAGGTCAATGCTGGCGATGAATTGCAAGTCGGAATTGATTATAAAGAATTACCTAATGATGTCAGAGCTGGCGATATTTTATTATTAAACGATGGCTTAATGGAATTTGTAGTCGATAAAGTTCACGATCAAAAAATTTACTGCGAAGTTTTAGTCGATGGCGAATTATCGAATAATAAAGGCATTAATCGCCAAGGTGGCGGATTATCGGCAAAAGCATTAACCGATAAAGATAAAGCCGATTTAAACATTGCCGTAGAATTAGGCACCGATTATTTAGCCTTATCTTTTCCACGCAATGCTGAAGATGTTTTAGAAGCCAAACAGTTATTAACACAAGCCGGTTCCACCGCTGGTGTAATTGCCAAAGTGGAACGTGTCGAAGCCATTACTGCTATCGATGAAATTATTGATGCCAGCGATGGGGTCATGGTGGCGCGTGGTGATTTAGGCGTTGAAATTGGTGATGCCGAATTACCTGCGGTGCAAAAACACATTATTCATCAATGCCGCTATCGCAATAAACCGGTGATCACCGCTACACAAATGATGGAATCCATGATCGCTAACCCAATTCCTACACGTGCCGAAGTATTCGACGTTGCGAATGCGGTATTAGATGGCACCGATTGCGTGATGTTATCGGCAGAAACCGCAACCGGACACAATCCGGTAAAAGTCATTCAAGCAATGAGCCGTATTTGTTTAGGTGCCGAAAAAAATCGCATTAATTTACAATCCAGAAATCGTATGGAAGTTGAAATTAAACGTTTTGATGAAGCCATCGCCATGTCTACCATGTATTGTGCGAATCATTATAATATTAAAAGTATTATTGCTTTAACAGAATCGGGGTCGACGCCTTTGTGGATGTCGCGCATTCGTTCAGGAATTCCAATTTATGGATTAACCCGTAGTGATCAAACCTTACAAAAAATAAATTTATATCGTGGGGTCTATCCGGTAAAATTTGATTTATCCACCATGTCACCAGAAGAAGTCAATCGCGCAGCGGTTGCTGAATTAGAAAAACGCAACATCGTGCAAAAAGGCGATTGGGTGATTATTACGCGCGGTGATTTATTAGGTCAACACGGCCACACCAATTCATTAAAAATTGTTGAAGTGGGAAATGTTTATTAAATTTGTTAGGAGTTATTTATGCCCTTAATTACGTTACGCCAATTACTCGATCACGCCGCTGAACATCATTATGGTGTTCCCGCATTTAATGTCAATAATTTAGAACAAATGCGTGCAATTATGGAAGCTGCCGAGCGCACCCAATCACCGGTGATTGTGCAAGCCTCGGCTGGTGCCAGAAAATACGCGGGTCCACGTTTTATTAAACATTTAATGGATGCCGCACTCGAAGAATTTCCAGATATTCCTGTTTGCATGCATCAAGATCACGGCGCATCTCCTGCGGTGTGTCAACGTTCTATTCAATTAGGATTTTCTTCTGTGATGATGGATGGATCGTTAATGGAAGATATGAAAACACCCGCGAGTTATGACTATAATGTCAAAATTACTCAACAAGCCGTGGATATGGCGCATGCGTGTGGTGTTTCCGTAGAGGGTGAATTAGGTTGTTTAGGATCGTTAGAAACTGGCGAAGCCGCAGAAGAAGATGGATCGGGTGCCAGTGGTAAATTACATCGCGATCAATTACTCACGGATCCAGAGCAAGCTGCCGATTTTGTCAAACAAACCCACGTCGATGCTTTAGCCATTGCCATTGGCACCAGTCATGGCGCATATAAATTTTCTCGTCCACCCACCGGCGATGTTTTAGCCATTGCTCGGTTAAAAGAAATTCATCGACGCATTCCCAACACGCATTTAGTGATGCATGGTTCTTCTTCGGTGCCGCAAGAATGGCTAGAAATTATTAATGAATACGGCGGAAAAATTCCCGAAACCTATGGTGTGCCTGTTGCTGAAATTCAAGAAGGCATTCGTCATGGAGTAAGAAAAATTAATATTGATACTGATTTGCGTTTAGCTTCCACCGGCGCTATTCGGCGTTTTCTGGCGAAAAATCCCAGCGAATTTGATCCACGTAAATATTTACAAGAAACGATTAAAGCCATGAGTGAAATTTGTATCGCACGTTTTGAAGCGTTTGGTAGCGCAGGACATGCGGGCAAAATAAAAGTCTTAAGCATGGAGGCCATGTATCAATTGTATTCTGCTGGAAAATTACAACCGGTGATTGCATAAGAAATCAATTCAGAAAAGAGTAGCGCACTGAAAGTGCGAAACTCCTGCACTCATCACCTCTCATTAGATAAAATCAGGTACTAGCGGCCATGCCGGTGGTACCTGATTGTGGGATTCATTTTTTCAATCTCAATTACCGAGGAGAATCTCTCCGAAATCAATAATATTGGAAAAATAACCTTCTTCTTTCAGCGCATCTCGAATGCCATTGACATGGATTAGGACGGGGCGATACGAAAAATTTTTGGGTAGTTTTAATTTCTTAATTTTTTCATCCACTTCATTAATAATTGAAGTATTTAGTTCTGACTTATGAAATTTGATCTCACACACAAAGGCACAATTAAATTTGGTTTGGATCAATAAATCAATTTGACATCCTGCTTGCTGTTTCGTTTTTCGCTGAAAAAAAGGATTAACAAAAACCACATCTTCAAACGGTATAGCTAACTTTTGAATGATTCCGAGATCATTATTTAAAATAAGATTTTGAAATTGTAAACCCATAATACTTTCCCAAGCGGGTAAGGAAGTTACTGATTGCTTTCTAAAAAGTCCCTTATTAATTTTCGCTTTATTGGGTTCTAGGTATTTCAAATAAAACCGAACATAATTGTCTTTAAGCCGATAATGGCTCAATTTTGATTGCTTACCATTTTTTAAATGCCAAGTAAAATCCCGTGCTACAAATCCTGCTAATTCTAAATCATTTAAATATTCACTAAAATCTCCCGTTTTTTCTCTTCCGCAACTTGCTAATATTTCATCTAACGTTGCTTGACCAATCACCAGTCTTTGAATAATTTTTTTATACATTTCACTACGATTTCCAAAAATGTCGGAGAAAATGCGCTCAAATTCATCCACGAGTGGCGCATTGGGTGTAAAACATAGATGTCTGATATTTTCTTCTGCAGTCAGATGAGGATCGATCAATTCTAAATATCTTGGAACACCTCCAGTCACTGCTAATAATTTAAATTTTTCATAGGCAGTTACTTTATGTTTAACTCCTTTCCAAAATTCGTTACATTCTGGCAATGAAAGCTCATTAAGCTTCATATAAAGTGAAGGACGCCCTAGAAATAACGTACTGCTAATAATATTTTTTTCAATCCAAGATGAAACCGAACCACATAATACCAACATCAATTTAGGATTTTTTTTAAATTGCGTATCCCAAGCATTTTTTAATTTAGCGAGAAAAGTAGGATCTAGTGATCCCATCCAGGAAATCTCATCAAATAAAATGACTACTTTGTCATTAGCCACTGACTTATATAACAAAGTAAAAAGGTCTCCCCAATCGTTCATCAAAAAGCGTGGCAAATGAAACTGCTCAGCATATTGCCTGGCGAATTCGTCGAGTTGCATCTGTGGTGTGGTATCGGGACTAGGCGCCATGCCAGTGAAACAATAAAACGTTTGCCCCTTAGCGAATTCAGCAATCAGGCGACTTTTACCAATCCGCCGTCGTCCCTGGATGATGACTAAATTTGCGACCTTACGCCGGTTAAGTTGTTGTAAATCCTTGAGTTCTGCTTGTCTGCCAATGAAAATGCTATCCACGTCTAATCTCCCACACCATTTGCTGCGTTTACTATACCATGGATGTAAACGCACTAAAATGCATTTTCTCGATTTGGTGCGTTATAAATAAGGCTGAATTAAACGCACCCAAATGTGTTTTCTCACTTTGGTGCGTCACTAATGTCTCTAAATGTGGCGCACTAAAATGCATTTTCTCATTTTGGTGCGTTTGATATTAGCCTGCTATTCCGTGCGTAATGCCTCGATTGGATCTAAATCAGCAGCTTTAAATGCGGGATAAAAACCAAAAAATATTCCGGTGGCCACAGAAACGGTAAAGCCAATGGTGGGTGGTAACAAGAAAATTTGAAAATGCCACTGGGCAAAATTAGCAATAATATAAGAAATAATAACCCCTAAAATCACTCCCGCAAACCCGCCGACTAAGGCTAAGGTAATGGCTTCGAATAAAAATAACATGCAAATATCAAAACGATTTGCGCCTACGGCTTTGCGAATGCCAATTTCGCGTTTACGCTCAACCACCGATACCAACATAATATTCATCACCCCAATTCCACCTACTAATAGTGAAATACCCCCAATCAATCCCAGTAAAATAGTATAAATACGTTTTTGTTTGACCATTGAGTCAATAATTTGTTGTGCGCTACGGACAAAAATATTTTTTCCTGGGGAAACACGATTAATATAAGTTGTGATCGCATCATGAACGGCATCGATGTTAGCATTAGGATTTAAACGCATCACAATATTTTGAATATGAGCATATTTACTCATGATTAAAGCCGTCGATATCGGAATAAGAATCGCATCATTAATATCTTCGTTAAAAAACGAGTTTTCCTGCCATTGATCAGCAACACCGATGATGGTAAAAATATTATCTCCGATCCGTAATTGTTTACCTATAACATTTTGAATAGTAAATTGTCGAATCGCGCGATAGACATTGGCACCAATCACACAGAAATTATTATTATTATCCAAATGAGTAATAAATCGCCCTTGTGAGAGCGAAATTTTAATCGCTTCTTGTAAATTTTCTTCACTACCAATTAATCCGCCATTATTTAAGACGTGCCCTTGAAACGTGACCGTTTGAAACAAAATCACATAGGGAGCGACCAAACGAATTTGTGGATCGGCGTTTTTTATATTTAATGCTTCATTAATACCAAATGGTTTTTCTTTGGCAGAATCTTGTTGACTATCTTGACCGCCATAAATAGCCAGTGATAATAAATTAGTACCTAATGCTTTAAATTGTGCGAGCGCGGCTTCAGTGGCTAATTGTCCACTGGAAACCATTGCCACCACGGAACCTGTTCCAACTAATATTCCAATAATGGCTAAAATTGAACGCAATTTTGAAGACAGCAAATTTGCAAATGCTTCACGTATGTAAGGAATAATGAGCATAGAATTTTCCTTAATCCACAATTTTTCCATCTTGAACATGCACCACACGATCACATTGATCGGCAATTTTGGCATCGTGGGTAATGATCACGGTGGTGACTTTATCTTGGCGATTTAACTCAATAAATAAATTCATGACTTCTTGGCCAATTTTAGAATCCAAGGCTCCTGTGGGCTCATCGGCTAATAACACTGACGGATGCAAAATCAACGCACGTGCAATAGCAACGCGTTGTTGTTGACCGCCCGATAATTGATGCGGCTTTTGTTTAGCATATTTTTCCATGCCTACTTTTTCCAACATCGAAAAACAAACTTCGCGTTGGTGAGCAATATAATGTGGAGAATATTGCAAAGGTAATGCCACATTTTGCAAGGCACTTAAACGAGGTAATAAAAAAAATTGTTGAAATACAAAGCCCATCGTTTGATTGCGAATACGAGCCAATTCGCTGTGATTAATTTGGCTGACATCTTGCCCATTTAATTTATATACGCCTGAACTAGGCCGATCAAGCAAACCTATAATATTCATCAGCGTAGATTTTCCCGATCCCGATGCGCCCATGATCGATACTAGCTCACCAGGCTTAACCGCAAAATTAACATTATCGAGTACTTGGTGAACGTGTTCACCTAATTTATACCATTTGCATATTCCTTGCATGTCAATGGTTAACAAGAATTTTATCTCCTACTTTTAAGCCTTGTTTTATCACTACATCGTTTATTTCGGGCTGTCCTGTTTGCACTAAGACTTCTTGCGTTTTTAACGGATTTTCACTGGTAACCAATTGCACATAACTCTGGCCATTTTTTTCTACAATCGCTTTAATCGGGATCATAATTTGTTTGCCATTTTGAATAAATAATTCGACCTTCGCACTCATGCCGATGTGAATGGTTTCTTGTTGCTGTGGTGTTAAGTGAGGCACAACAATAGTTACTGGAAATGTGGGTAATCCTCCGCCATTTTCTGCGGCGGCAGCCTGCACATCAATGCTCATGACTTTACCATCGAGGGTAATATCAGGGAAAGCAACACCCGTTACTTTCACCGCCTGTCCTGGTTTAATGGCATTAATATTAATTTCATTGACATTAATATTAATCGATAAGCCGCTAAAATCGCCCAGTGACACTAACGTTTGTCCTTGTTTTACTTGGCTACCTTCGCGTAATATTTTTGCTGAATCATCGCTACTACTGCCGCCCTCTTTAATTGGCATTAAAATTATTCCATAATTACTGGCTTGAATAGAAAGCTCGTTTAATTTTACATTTAATGCTTTTTGTACTTCTGCTTCATCTTCCAAATTTAATTGCGTAATATCTGCATCTTCGTTTAAAAATCCCTTGGCATTTTTTAAAATGCTTTTTAATTTATTTTCGGCCTGAGTATACGACAAATAATTGTCAGCTAAATTACTTTTATCATTTTGATAATCATTTCTTGGAATCAATCCTGCCTGATATAACTCTTCCGTACCTTCCATTTGCACTTTGCTTGCTAAATATTTATCTTTGGCTTCTAAAAATGAAGTAAGTGCCGTTTGATAGTCTGTCATGAGTTTATCAGATTGCAATAATAATAATTCTTGATTTTTTTTAACACGCTCGCCATATCGAAAATATAGTTTTTTAACATTTCCATCCACAGGTGAAGCAATATTAACAATTTCTAAGGGTGCTATTGTTCCTGTAAAATACAAAGGCGTTACTTGATCGCGAGCACTGACTGTATAAATATTTGTGCTTATACTCTTGGTTTTATTAGGTGAAGAGCACGCCGTTAAGCCAAGACTGAAAAAAATAAGCATCCATACTGTTTTTTTAATCGTAATCATTAATATCGCAACCTCAATCCCCAACGTTGTAAACTAACCCCAATTAATTGACTAAATGTTTCCAAACTATTGGAATAATTATTTTCTGCCGTTACTACATTTAATTGTGCTTGAATTAATTGTTGCCGATTCGAATTAACCTCAAACTGCGAAACGCGACCAAATTTATTTTGTTTTAGTGAATTATCTAATACTTGTTGTTGCAGTTTTTCAGCATTGATTGCCAAATCAATTTGCCGTTTATTAATATCTAAATCGCGATAGGCGTTAATCACTTGCGAAATTACGGAGCGCTTGGTATTAGCAATATTAATCGTATTTTCTTCTAAGGCAATTTTGGCACTAACGATATTCGCGCGTAATTGCAAAGGATCGAGCGGTACCGTTAAATCTAATTCGATAGATCGGGAATTATTTAAGCCATTAAACAGCGAACGAAAGCCAGCATTAGGGCCACTGCCCGAAGCAGATCCTGTAGTTGCCGTGGCTTTTAAATCTAATTTCCACCGTTCAGCATCTTTCGCAATAATTAAAGCGCGTTCTAACGCTTTACGCTGAATAATTAAACTTTGATAACTATTATTATAAGCGAGTGCCATGTGAATGGCTTGTTCTTGACTGGGAATTTTTAGCGCAGGCAGCGTATAATTATTCACAATATTAAACTGTGTATCGGGTTCTAAACCTAATTCTTGTAATAAGGCAATTTTGGCTTGTTGAATACTGTTTTGACTGCTGATTAAACTCAACTGGCCATTGGCCACTTGCGATTGTGCCTGAATATAATCCATGTTGGATTTTGTTCCTGCTTTAATATATTTTTGCGTATCTTCAGCAGATTTTACCGATTCTTTTAGTTGCAATTGTTGAATTTTATAACTGCGCTGGGCTGAGATTAATTGATTATATAAATTTACCGTATCAACGATGGTTTGCGTGATGGTATCGCGAAAACCCATACGATTAATTTTTTCATTTTCCAACGTGGTAAAAAAATCATTTAAAACTACATCTGTGCCAAAACCTTGCAGCAGAGGTTGGGTGATAGTCGCGGTGACCACCGGATTATAATTATTAACATAATTATTATTCATGCTGATATTATAATTTGTTCCTAACGGGCTATTAATTGAAACCGCGGGATTTAAGGTGGAGTTTTTAGAATACGATTTTACACCTGCATTTTTGGTATCTTGATACGATGTTGAACCTTGCAAGGAATACTGCGGTTGAAACTGATAATACGCCAGAGCAACTTTATATTTATCGTTAACACGATTGAGTTCTGAACTCTGCACCTGCGGATTGTTGCGCAAAGCCAACATTACGACATCACGCAAGGTTAATGTACCTAAATTTATGCTGAATACCGCGGTAATCCAACAACATATTATTATTAAACTAAAAAAACGTTTCAATGCAACAATCCCGCCCTCACCTAAACATTTAAATCATATAAGCTCTCAACTTACGCTGCAACTTTATCGTGATGAAACTCTTGAATTAATTTGGACGTACTCCAGTGAAAGCGTAACCACAGTAATATTGCAGAAACAAAAATTCCCACGGCAAGACCGCACCAAATTCCTTCACCTTGTAAATTCCAGATAAATCCACAGAGGTAAGCGAAACTGATCCCAATCGCCCAATAGGAAATAAGACCCAGTAACATCGGGATAAAAGTATCTTTTAACCCGCGCAAACAGCCATTCATGATCACTTGCATGGCATCGAAGAGTTGAAATAATCCGGCAATTAATAAAAAAGTCGTGGTCACCGTTAATACGGCGCGATGCACGTGAGTGTCGGGTGGTAAATAAATGCGAGCTAAATAATAAGGGGTGGCGACGAAAAATAATAATGTTGTGCTCGCACAGATCAATCCTAAACACAAACCGGCATAACCCGCTTGCCGCGCCAATAACGGATTATTCGTTGCCATCGCTCGTCCCACGCGAATCGCTGTCGCTTGCGCAATTCCAAGTGGAAACATAAAGGCTATGGATGAACATTGCAGTGCGATTTGATGAGCGGCTAATTGAATGGTACCAAAACGCCCAATCATCAACGAAGCAAGCGCAAATAATCCCACTTCAAATAATAACATCACACTAATTGGCCAACCAATGCGAATAATTTCTCGCATATAGTGTAACTTTGGCCAAGAAAAACGGCGAAAAATAGGATAGCGACGGAAATGTGAATTGCTAGCGATATAAAATAATGCGCCTAAAAAAGCGAGTATGCTCACAATGGTAGTGGATAAACCAATACCTGCAATGCCCAGCGCCGGTAAACCCAACTTTCCATACATTAGTATATAATTACCTAAGGCATTTAAGGGAATGGAGATAATGGAAATAATCATAATGACTCGCGGACGATTGGCGACACTCACAAATTCACGTAAACACAAAAACCATAAACCGGGTAATAACTCCCATTGTAGTGCGTGAAGAAACACACGAGTTTTTTCTACTAACTGGGGATTATAATCACAGGCAATTAAAATATCTGGAACAAACCATAATAAAATAAAACACGGTAAACTTAATATAAAAGCAATCCATAAGGCTTGATGCAATAAATAAATGGTGACTTTTTTGCGTCCCGCACTATCGCTACGTGCCATTAAGGTTCCGGTGGCATTGCCAAATCCCATACAGCCGACGAATAAAAATCCTAAAATAGCGACACCTAATGCGCCTGCTGCCAAGGCATCGGGACCTAAACGCCCCATCATCACCGTATCGACAAAATCCATTCCCATTTGCGCCAGCAGCGCCATCACCAATGGACTTGCCAAGAGAAAAATTGCTTTTAATTCCCGTTTAAAACACGATAATTGTTCTTGCATAAAAAACTCGTAATATCGGTGTAGACTGTGTAAAGTTAATTGTTATCAATTTTTGTTAGCGAATTAGCATGCGTTTACGCGAAATACCTTACAATTATACTTCCTTTACCGATCGCGAAATTGTCGTGCGGTTTCTCGATAGTCATGCTTGGGAAACCATTAATCAACTACGCAATGAACAAAAAACGGGACGCTCGGCACGGATGTTGTTTGAAGTATTGGGTGATATGTGGGTAATTACGCGCAATCCCTTTATTCAGGATGATTTATTAACACATCCAAAACGTTGGAAATCATTATATCATGCTTTACATCATCGCCTAGATCAAATTATTCAACGCGCTGAAAATAATACACTGACGCTCGAATTAGTCCAGCAATGTCGAGAAGCTGTTGCCCGCTTTGCCACTCATTTTCAACAACAACGACATTTACGTAAGATTATCAAAAAACGTTTAAGTAAAATTTTACGTCACGATACTATTTGTTTTGATGGTTTATCGCGAGTTTCTCATGCCACCGATGCGTCCGATTGGCGCATCGAATATCCCTTTGTGGTGTTAAAACCCGATCGAGAGGATGAAATTCCCTTATTAGTCAAAACCTGCCATGAATTAAATTTAATCATTATTCCTCGAGGGGGTGGCACGGGTTATACTGGCGGAGTCATTCCACTACACCCTTTTACTGCAGTAATTAATTTAGAAAAATTGGAAAAATTATCCGCCATTCACCAACAAATATTGCCAGGGTGTGAAACTGCAATGGCAACGGTGACAGCTGAGGCGGGAGTCGTCACGAGGCGAGTTTCTGAGTTAGCATCCCAGCATCACTGCGTATTCGCCGTTGATCCCACGTCACAAGATGCTAGTACAATTGGCGGTAATATTGCAATGAATGCCGGTGGCAAAAAAGCGGTATTGTGGGGTACGGCACTTGATAATTTAGCAAGCTGGAAAATGGTGACGGCTGATGGTAATTGGCTTATCGTTGAAAGAGTAAATCATAATTTTGGAAAAATTCATTTACAAGAAACCGTGAAATTTCGCTTAACTCGTCGTGATGGACATCATCATAAACTCTTAGCAGAACCTGAAATTATAACGATACCTGGAAAAGAATTGCGTAAAGCTGGTTTGGGCAAAGATGTTACCGATAAATGTTTATTTGGCATTCCTGGTATTCAAAAAGAAGGTTGTGATGGCATTATTACTTCAGCAACGTTTATTTTACATCGACAGCCTGCCTTTATTCGTACCTTTTGTTTAGAATTTTTTGGCCATGATTTAAGTCAGGCTGTCTCTTCAATTATTGAAATCAAAGAATTTTTAGAACATCAAAAAACTGTATTATTGGCAGGATTAGAACATTTAGACCAGCGCTACATTAAGGCCGTGCGTTATTCAACTAAAGCCTCACGCAATGGATCACCCAAAATGATTTTAATTGGTGATTTAGTCAGTGACGATGAAGATGCTCTAGCAAAAATGGCTTCTGACGTAGTGAAAATTGCCAATCGTCGCGATGGTGAAGGTTTTATTGCCATCAGCGCACAAGCCCGTGCGCGCTTTTGGCTTGATCGATCGAAAACTGCGGCGATTGCTGCTCATACTAATGCTTTTAAAATTAATGAAGACGTGGTTATTCCACTGAATCATTTAACCGCATACAGTAATTTTATTGAGCAAATTAATATTGAGCAATCCATTATTAATAAAATGCATATTATTAATGCCGTCACTTATTATTTAAAAAAATTAGTCAATAATCAGGACGAAGAATCTCAACATATTCTCCAGCAAAAAATTGCAGCGGCTCAAGAAGTATTGTCACGAACGCAAGAACTATGGCAACACTATTTAGATCACTTAACTCGTCCTTTAAAAAATATTAAAAAATTATTACCTAAAGACATCGAAACTTCGGGTAGCCAGTCATTATTTGAATTATTACAGCGTCATGCCATTCGTATCTCCTATCGCGAAGCCATCGAAAAGCCGTTAAAATATATTTTTACCGGTGATCTCTATTTAACGATACGTAATCAACTCGATACCATTCACCAACAAATAAGAAAATCCAGAATTATTATTGCGCTTCACATGCATGCAGGCGATGGTAATGTTCATACCAATATTCCTGTTCATTCGAATGATTATGACATGTTAAATAGCGCAGAAAAAATTGTAAAACGCATTATGAGCAAGGTGATTGAATTAGATGGGGTGATCTCTGGTGAGCATGGAATTGGAATTACTAAGTTACCCTTTGTCAGTAATCAAGCAATTTATCATTTTGCAGAATATAAGAATAAAATCGATCCAACCCACTTATTTAATCGCGATAAATTATTAGATGTTTATGCTTTAGATCGTGCCTTTACTCCTTCTTTTAGCTTATTAGAACAAGAAGCCTTAATTTTAAAAGCCAGCGAATTAGGCGAATTAAATCTAGCTATTAAAGATTGCTTGCGTTGTGGAAAATGTAAACCTAAATGTCAAACCCATATTCCGCGCGCTAATTTACTTTATTCACCTCGCGATAAAATTTTAGCGACAGGTGCGATTATCGAAGCATTTTTGTATGAAGAACAAACGCGGCGCGGCATTTCGTTACAACATTTCGACGCCTTAAATGATATTGCAGATCATTGTACGACCTGTCACCATTGTTTAGCACCTTGTCCGGTAAATATTGATTTTGGCGATGTTTCTATTCGCATGCGCCAAATTTTACGCCAACGCCAACAACGCCGCCCAAAGCTTGGCACGCGTTTAGCGATGATGTATTTAAATGCTCAAAATCCTATGAATATTAAATTGCAGCGGCAATTATTTTTAAATTGGGGCAGTCGTGTGCAACGTTTAATTCATCAATTTATTAAACCATTTTTACACGAGCAGCCATTACCAAAAGCTACCACTGGAAAAACGCCTGTGCGTGAACAAGTTATTCACTTTATGCGCAAGCCCTTAGTGAATTCCATGCAATTAAAACCCATTCGCCAATTATTAACCATTGAAAATGAAGAATTTATTCCCTTATTACGCGATCCTAGTCAAATAACTGCAGAAAACGAAGCGGTATTTTATTTTCCTGGATGTGGTTCTGAGCGTTTATTCAGTCAAGTGGCTTTGGCTACTTTGGCTATGCTTTTTGATTTAGGTATCATTACGGTGTTACCACCGGGTTATTTGTGTTGTGGCTATCCGCAAAAAGCTGAAGGTGATGCGCAAAAAGGTACGGAAATTAGCACACGTAATCGAGTATTATTTCATCGCGTTGCTAATACCCTCAATTATTTAGATATTAAAACCGTGATTGTTTCATGCGGAACCTGTCACGATCAATTACAAGATTATCAATTCGATAAAATTTTTCCGGGTTGTCGAATTATGGATATTCATGAATATTTATTTGAAAAAAATGTAAAAATTAAACCTTCTGCATCAACTCAATATTTATATCATGACCCGTGTCATTCACCAATTAAACATTATGAACCCTTAAAAATTGCTGAAACCTTAATGCAACAACCTATTTTACCCTCTAAGCGTTGTTGTGGAGATGCCGGAACCTTAGCCATGTCTCGCCCTGATATTGCTCATCAATTGCGTTTTCGTAAAGAGCAGGAAATTAGCAAAGGCATACGTGAATTATCCGGGGAAAATAAAGTGGTGAATAATAATATTAAACTTTTAACCACCTGCCCTGCTTGCGTAAAAGGCTTAAGCAATTATCAATCCAGCACCGGGATCACCACAGATTACATTATTGTGGAATTAATCGCGCAGTTATTGGGTGAACATTGGCAAGAGAATTTCATTGCCAAGGTGAATCGGGGTGGGATTGAACGCATATTATTATGAACTCTAGACTCAATACGACTGGATTTTCAACCTATACTCTTCACACTTGAATTTTAGGCTTTGTTGCTAAGTTTAAAACTAATTGAGATATCTATCTGCAATAAATTTTCTCATCAAAGGATCTATTAATTTTAGCCCGTCCTTGGTTTCGTAGAGATAATCATGATTTAATAAATATTGCACAGCATTTTGCGTGCTGGAGAGTGGTAATTTCACTTGATCTAAGAAAATTTTGCTATTCGGTTCGCTAACTATACCCAGTAATGCAATCACAGTAAGAACCTTTGTCCTATTAGTATTAAGATGTTCGAGATCGGCAATAATTTTTCCTTTATTTTCAAGCAAGGCCTGATCCCAACATTGGGTTATTTGTGCCAATGACGGAGCCATGTCGAAATCCCATAATTTATCGCATAAAAAATTGACATAATAAGGATGACACTCTGTGATCATTAAAATTTCATCTATGATTTCATCTTTTAACTCAATATGCCATTTTTTTTGTGCCGCATTTTTAATATGTTGATGAAAATGTTCAGAACTAATTCTTTCCAAGATAATTTTATTGCAAAGCATATACAATGGTTGTTTTTTATCATCGAAAATTTTATTCAACATCATTCTCGAACTGCCTGAAAAAACATAAGTCACGTATTTAGAATGTTGTGCTACAGCTCGGATAGTGGCTTGTATTTTGTTTGTATCATCTGCTTTTAATACATCTTGAAATTCATCAAAAAATATCACCACCGCTCTATTTTTTTTTTGTGCCAGATGCTCTATTCCTTCTAATAAATCTTCTAACTGGCTAATAGCATTATTGGTTTTTCCAAATTCTACTTTAATTTCTATTGCTCCCGCTTTAATTCCAATTGAGGCAGATTTAAAACATTGTTCTACTAAACGAACTGCTTGCTCGGAAAAGGTAACCATTTCGCGGATCACTTTCGACAAACTCTTAGCTATTTTCCGACAAATATCTTCTTCATACACCACACAAAATAAATCAACCCTGGTATATAACAGTCCCATTTGCAACAATGTCTGTTCCACGAGACTAGTTTTTCCATAGCGGCGCGGCGCCACCACTACGGTATGCTGATTTTTATGAATATTACTGGCTAGAACTTTAGTTTCGTTCTGGCGATTACAAAAAGTTAACTTAGTAGCGACTTTCGTTGTGAAATAGTTTGTATTCATTGGTTACACCATTGATTTCGTTACCATGATTATACACCACACTTTTAGGTGCGCAAGCACGGTAACCAACATTACGGTGCGACGGATGAGCTTGCTTTATATAATTCATTGATTTTTATATATAATATTAAAAATAAGTGGCTAGTGTGCGTTTAATCATGAATACAATATCGCTATTAGCATTAATATGGGTAATCGTCAGTTGAGGATTTTCGCGCTGATAAATACGGAATATCTGCTTTTACTAATGATGGATGTAACGCAATACCGTGGTACGTGTCACGTTAAACTTTTGCATAGTATTGGTTACTAAATCATGAGGGTGTTTATTAACGGCATGGAGTATATCTTCTCGAATCGCCTTTGCTTGGGTAGTCATGACATCTTTCCTATTATGACTAGTTATAATAAATGCAACCATTTATTTGGCCTTGACTCTTCTTCCCGATCAGGTAATATGATCTCATTAAAGGAGAACATCACGAGAACTTAAGGATGATCCATAAAAATTCTGCCAATTTTTAATATAACCTTAAGGTTTTTATAGTAAAATAAACAGTATGGGCTAAAGGAATTAGCGCTAATTATAACTTGTTGAGAATAAAGTAATACCATTATGTCGATTGAAACTGAAATTAAAACGCAATCTAAAATTAACTTATTTGGCTTTTTTAACCGCAAAGAAAGTCGTCGTCCTGTTCATGAAGAGAAAAAAACCTCCTTAGTCGACTTAAATCCCTTCCTAGAATTTATAAACAATGAACTCTTTTCAATTAACGTGCTGCCAATCCACGCAGCCAAACAATTTCAATCGCTATTACCACAGTTATATATCCAGCAGCCTCATCGTGCCGATGCCATTAATCAATCGTTAAACGACTTTCGCAGAGAAATCATGCAAACCTCAAAAATGGATTTGTCAGTGATTTCCGATATTGATTTTTCAAAAGTTGAAAATCTTCCCATATTGGTCAATATTATTAATAGAATTCGTGGTACTGAGTTGAGATCTCGAGTAATGAATCACTTTACTCAGCTCTTATCCCCCGCTACGCCCTCTATTTCCATCTAAGCTGAAAAACTGTATCAACCTTAACCAAAAAACATGCCACTGTAAGAAAAAGCTGATATGATCAAGCGCAGATTTCCAGTTATCTTTGCTGTAACAGTTCGGTTACAATCTAATTAACAGATGACATAAGAGAATTACCAAAAAGGTAAAGAATAATGAATGGTCAGAATAACAAAAGTATAGAGGTGATATAATGGCGTTTTCAGATCCTGGAACTGAAATTTGTTGTGAATATTCAAAACATAGCAACGAAAATTTTTCACGAATTCAGCTTAGCGGTTATCCCTTTATAGATGACTATTATCTCACTGGTAAATTCTTACTTGCAACAATCCAAACTTACCTAGTGTCAATCGAATATTCATCCGATTTTCGGATTAGCGTTGAAAATAATATGCCTGATAAAGAGATTAATATTCATTATATGTTCAATGGAATTACTTTATCAGAAAGGATTTTTGCTGAAAAAATTTTAGATCAAGATGGCAAGCACACTCATCAACTTAACAATGTTAAACACCAATTTTATTTACGCGGTGAGCTGGAAACTAATATTAGTGATCAATTAATAGAAAGACCTTATCAAAGTTTTCAATTTAAAATAACGCGGAGCGAAACTGCGCCCACAACTACCAATAGGTCAGATCCTTTTGAGCCACATTATCGGTTATGCCAAGAGAAATTAAATGATAATTTATCGAAACGCTTAACTCAGCATGAACAGTTGCAATTGAGTGCTATGGAGAAGGCTCAAGAACATATTAGAATATTAAAGAGTGAAATTGAGGAATACAAAACAAAAATAAGAGATTGCAAAGTGCTATCAGAAAATTTCTACAACCCCTTTTCTTGGCTAAAAAAACACTTCCTTATTCCATTTTATAATTATCAAATAACAATTAAAAATAATAAAATCACATTTTTAGAAAACTTAACAAAATCTAATGAATATGCTACTAAGGCCACGACTTTAACTACTCAAAGCTATTATCCTAACGCATTTTCTAAACCAAGCGCTCCTATTGCTTTCCTCTTCGGTAAAAAAGCACCCAGCAGAACGGAACAATGCACAAAAGAGGTTTTAAAATTGATGCAAGAACGAGAAGAATTACTTTCTCCCCGTGCAGTTTTGAAATCATAAAAATTAGATTTCTTCAGAGCAAACCATCTATCGTACCTTAATTTCCCTAACCCCCTGCATACCCGCTACTAAAATTATATCCGCCCGCCGTTTGACGAAAATGCCATTCTCTACCACACCAGGAATATGATTTAAGGTTGCTTCTAACGTATAGGGATCGGTTAAATTTAAATTATAAATATCTAGAATAATATTGCCATTATCGGTTTTAAACCCTTCGCGATATTCCGGTTCGCCACCGAGTTTCACTATTTCGCGCGCAACAAAAGAACGCGCTAAGGGTAGAACTTCAATCGAGACAGGATGTTTTTTTCCTAATACATCCACTAATTTCGTGTCATCGACAATACAAATAAATTGTTTTGCGCAACTTGCTACAATTTTTTCGCGCGTGAGTGCACCACCGCCACCTTTAAGACACAATCCCGCTTCGTTTACTTCATCCGCACCATCGATATAAACGCTAATTTCATGCGCATGCGCTAATTCAATCACGGAAATTCCACTGGCTTTTAATCGCTGCGCGGTTTGTTCGGAACTGGCCACCGCCGCTTCAATGGTGCCCTTATGTTGAGCTAATAAATCAATTAGATAATTCGTGGTGGTGCCTGTTCCCACACCCAACACACCTTCGCGCGGTAAATAAGCTAATGCCGCTTGCGCTGCTGCGCGTTTTAATTGATTTTGATCCATCATAACATCCTCGAAATTGTCGTATTGAAAATGAAAAATAAATTCTTCACGCTTAAGCGTTAGGCTTAATTGCCGAACTAATATTCTTGTCTTGAATAGCGTTCAGCGATTGAGAGAAATCATAACAAGTGCTAGACTTTCAAGCAATTTTATTCACGGAAAATTCTACCATGTCGACTCGTCCACCCAGTCATTTAGGCATGCGTCATGTGGCTTTATTTGTTGAGGATTTAGATGCCTGTCGCGATTTTTATCATCGATTATTAGGATTAGAGATTGATTGGGAGCCCGATGATGATAATGTCTATTTGAGCTCAGGTTACGATAATGTAGCGCTACATCGCTATTTGGGTAATAAATTATTTGCCCCCGAACAACGTTTAGATCATATTGGGTTTGTATTAAAAAAAGCGGAAGATGTCGAAGCGTGGTATCAATTTTTAAGTCATCATCACGTTAAAATAAAAGCTAAGCCTCGCCAACATCGCGATGGTACCACCAGTTTTTATTGCTACGATCCCGATGGCAACGTCGTGCAATTGATCCATATTCCTAACATAATATAGCGCACTGGTATCGTTCTACCTGCCTGTTTAAATCGGTTCGTAGAGCCTGTTCAAAATTTCCAATCTTGGTCATAAACTGCCGATTTTTGAGCACCGGAGCGCAGTTTACACGTCAGTAAATGAGCTCCGGAGCACAGAAAATCGGCAGTTTATGACCAAGATTGGAAATTTTGAACAGGCTCTTAGATCCAATACGCCGTCGTCGTCATTATTTTCGACATCACTCTCATCACATCTTTAATGATTAAGGGTAATTCTTCTGCACCATACGTTAACGCCACACTGGCGTGGTGGGCTTCGTCTTCTTGCATTTGTTGTAAAATCGCCCGCGATTTTTCATCGGCACTGGCGATTGTTTCGAGATGATGTTCTAAATGCTCGACCACTTGCTTTTCGGTTTCCGCTAAAAAACCCAAACTCCATTTATCGCCAGCGAGACCTGCCACCATACCCAGACCAAACGACCCTAAATACCACAGCGGATTTAAATAGCTAGTGCGCCCATTTAATGCTTGCAAACGATTTTCACACCAATGAAGGTGCTCGTTCTCTTCTTGAGCCGACTGCATTAACGCTTGTTGAATTTCCGGATCGCGTGCGGTGAGTGCTTGACCTTGATACAACGCTTGCGCACTGACTTCGCCCGCATGATTCACCCGCATCAAGGCCTTGCTGAGTTTGCGCTCGCTGTCTGTTAACTCTTTTTCGGCAATCGCCTGATCAGGACAAGAACGTTGACTCGCTGGATAATTAGCCGTTAAAGTGCGCAATGCAGAATCGACACGCAAAATGATTCGATCAATAAAACTTTGGTGAGACACCATTTCCTCACTCCCAGCAATACAGGTAGTATTAAATGCAGAATAGGATAACACAAACCGCGGATGGCAAATATATTTTTCACTCGCCAGAACCCTTACGCTTGGAAAATGGCAAGGTGCTACCCAATTTAACCTTGGCTTTTGAGACCTATGGAAAATTAAATTCGCAAAAAAATAATGTGATATTAATTCATCATGCGTTATCGACACATTCCCACGTTAAATCCCATGCTCTTAATCCACAACCCGGGTGGTGGGAAAATATGGTCGGAGAGAATTTACCCATCGACACTCAACAATTTTTTGTGATCTGTATTAATAATTTAGGCAGTTGCTATGGCAGCAGTGGCCCATTAACGCAAAATCCTGAAACCTCACAAATCTATGGTAATACATTTCCTAATATTACGATTAGCGATATCACTCGATCTCAAATACGTTTATTAGATGAATTAAATATTGCAATGCTGCATGCTGTGGTCAGCCCTTCAATGGGTGCAATGATTTCTCTAGATTTAGCAACTCGTTATCCGCAACGGGTGAATCAATTGATCTCCATTTCTTCCTGTTATCGATCGTATCCCAGTAATATTGCACTTCGCACCATGCAACGTGACATTATTCGTTTAGATCCACGCTGGCAGCAAGGAGAAACTCAAGAATTATTAGGTTTTCAATTAGCGCGTAAATTAGCGCATTTAACGTATCGCAATACCCAGGAATTAAATCATCGCTTTTTACAATTAGAAAAAAATCCAGAAAATCAACGCAATATTCATACGTATTTAGATTATAATGCGCGTAAATTTACTGATTCATTCGATGTCAACAGTTATTTATTATTAACTCAAGCCATGGATGACTTTAATATTGCAGCCAATGCAAATAATCCTACAGAATTATTAAAATTGATCACGGCAAAAACTTTAGTGATTGGCGTAAGTTCCGATACCTTATTTGAACCCTTCCAACAACAAGAATTGTATGAATTATTACAACAAGCCGGGGTAAATTGTCAATTTCATTTATATGAATCCAGCTATGGGCATGATGCATTTTTAGTGGAAACACACGGGATTGGCAAATTAATTCGTAATTTTATTACTCAGCCGTAGCCTAGCGTGTAGCCTGGAACGGAGCGTAGCCCGTAGCCTGGAACGGAGCGCAGCGAAGATCCAGGACGAAACAGTAAAATAAATCGATCTCAAATTTCATTTCAAGGTTAAAATGTAATAAAATTTAAATGGGAGATTTTAATATTAGTTAACCTGGATATCTGTTGCGAAGGGATTTAGGTTTGGTGAAATTTTAAAATTTCGATCCTGGATCTTCGCTGCGCTCCGTTCCAGGCTACAGGCTGCGCTCCGTTCCAGGCTACGGGCTACGCTCCGTTCCAGGCTACAGGCTGCGCTCCGTTCCAGGCTACGGCTTACGATCGTTTTCGTTAAACTCATTAAATTCTTTTGCCATTTTAATGGCAGCATCACTCAAACATGTTTTACACATAAAAGGAAAAATACCATGAATAATTCCTAAACAGGCGGCACCGAGCATGCGAAAACTGTAAGAAAATGCCCGCCATAAATGACTCCAATAATTCATTCCTTGACTATGCGGATGTTGAGTAAAAATATTTTTCATTCAGATTCCTGTTGATGGAGCATTTCTCGTTGTAACGCATCATACCGCTGTGGCGTGCCAACATCAATCCATGTGCCATTATACAATTCACCGTACGCGTACTGTTGATTCATTGCCGTGCGAATAATTTCAACTAAGGGAAAACTGGATTTTTGCCATTCACGAAATAAATCAGGATGATAAATTCCTATATTGGCATAGGTATAACGCGATTGTTCCCCTGATGATAATTTCCCGGCTATTAACTGAAAATCTCCACGAGGATGATGCGGAGGATTTGGCACCACAATTAAATGCAGTGGCGATTGATGAGCGGTGATTAAACGCGCAAATGGAAAATCTGTCCAAATATCCGCACTGATCACTAAAAAGGGATCATCGCCTATTAATGGTAGTGCGTGTAAAATCCCGCCACCAGTTTCTAACGGTTCTTCACCTTCGTAGGAATATTCAATGGTAACACCATATCGCGAACCATCACCGAGCGCTGTTTGAATTTGCGATGCCCATTTAGCGACGTTAATAATAATTTCTTTGATCCCGGCGCGCGCTAAGGCCTCGAGATGATATTCAATTAAACTTTTCTTGCCGATTTTTAATAAACATTTCGCTGTATGCTCAGTCAACGGCAACATACGTTTACCATGACCGGCTGCTAAAATCATTGCCTTCATGCTCTATTTCTCAATTGCGGTTTAATGTGGGTAACACCACGCTCTGCAAATATTCGTTAAATTCCGTTAATTCTGCATAACGAGCGGCGACATCCAACACATAATTTAATGCTCGCGGAATATCGGCTAAATACGCGCTCGCACCATCGCGACGAAATTTTAACGCAAACCGATAAATCGCTTTTAAATGACGTTGCACGCCCATTAAATCGAACCAACGCACAAATGTGGCTTTATCTACGGCGATTAAATGGCGATCGTAGGCGTGTTGATAATAATAATTGACTAAATTATCTACTAGCGATTGCGGCCAAGTGATATAGCAATCTTTTAATAAAGACACTAAATCATAAGTCACAGGCCCCCACATGGCATCCTGAAAATCGATAACCCCAATGCCTTGGGAATTTAATACTAATAAATTGCGTGAATGATAATCGCGATGGACGCACACTTGCGGTTGACTTACCGCATTTTTAATTAGCGCGTCGAATGTAGTATCGATCATCCGTTGTTCTGCTGGAGTAAGCGTTAGAAATAAATGTTTTTCTAAACACCACTCTTGGAAAAAATTAATTTCTTTTCTTAAATACTCGCCATTATACAGTGGAAATAAATAGGGTTGCTGTTGCTCAATCGTTTGTATTTGCAATAATTCATCAATCGCTAAACGATATAAGGATTCTGCCGTTTGCGAATTTAATTGCGATAGTAAAACGCGATCGCCAAAATCATCGAGCAATAAGAAACCTTCTTCAAGATTTTGCGCATAGATACGCGGAACCTTAATTCCATAGTGAGAAAAAACTTGGGCCACAGTAACAAAAGGTCGGCAATCTTCTTTATCGGGCGGTGCATCCATCGCCACGAATGTGCCTTTAGGCGTTTTTACGCGAAAGTAACGTCGAAAACTGCAATCGTCTGCTAAAATAGCAAGATCATTTATGTCAAGCTGTTGACTCAGCCATGCTGTTAAATCTGCTTGACGTTGTTCAAGCACTGCTACGGAATCCACCGACACCATGATACATTTTTCCTAAAAAGCTGCGTTTATGACTTTTTTTATGGTACAGTCCCATTTTTCCAAAAGTAGGGTTTTAGGTGAATGCGACGAAGCGGTTTCCACCGAATTTTTCTCGGGATCAGTGCGATGATCATAGCGCTCATCCCCACCCTATTTGCTGCTCCCAAGGATACCCAAACCGCTAGTAAAAAGATAGCGCAATTGTTGGGTTGGACACCGGCCGTTAAAAGCAATTTGTGTGAGGGATATTATCAAGAACCTAATTTAAGCATAGCACCTCAATCAACAGAACCCTTAGCCGCAGGAAAAATTCAAGTCACAGGACTTGGGCCAGTCTTATTTTCCGAAGAAGGCACTTCTATTTTACAACACGCTATTGTCAGTGAACCTGGGCGACGCATCACCGCCGATGAAGCAGAATTAATTCGCGATCCCACAACGCATAAAATTAATCTCATTCATTTACGCGGCCATGTGATATTACGCACGCCAGGGCGATTGTTACGGGGTGAATCGGCAGAAGTTATTTTAAATACTAAAGAAGCGCATTTTCATCAAGGTATTTACCATCTTGCTTTAGATCAAACTGCTAATCTACAAGCAATAAGCCCTCAACAACAAAAAATTGTGGGGCTTAGTGCCTGGGGCAAGGCCTATTTAATCCATCAGGTCAATCCAGGATTAATTATCTTAAAAAATGCCAGCTTTAGCACCTGTAGCCCCTTAAATACTTCTTGGCATATGCAAGCACAACACTTAACGTTAAATCGCACTACTGGACGAGGTGTTGCCACTCATTCTTGGCTGTATTTAAAAAATATTCCGGTGATGTATTTGCCTTATATTAATTTCCCTATTGATAAACGTCGAAAAACCGGCATTTTGTATCCCAGCTTTCATTATTCTTCGCAATCGGGAATGAATATGGCGTTACCGATTTATTTTAATTTAATGCCCAATCTCGATTTTACCCTCACACCAAATATTTATACTAAGCGCGGAATATTTTGGGATACCCAAACACGTTATTTAACTCAATCTAGCACGGGTTATTTAAATCTCGGATTTATTCACAACGATCGCGCTTTCAGCCAATTTTTAGCTAAATTGCCCAGTGAATATCCATCCTTGCGACCTGACCAATTAAATCATTTAGAAAAACTTAGTCACGATCGTCGTTATATTTCGTGGCATCAAGACTCTACAATAAATCGTCATGTTTCGGCAATATTGGATTTTAATCACGTTAGTGATGATTATTTTTTTCAAGATTTCGATAATACGGCTTTCAATACCGATTATCAAAATCAATTATTGCAACAAGCTTATATTCAATATAAAAGTGATGATTGGTTTTTAGCAGGACTTTTACAACACTATCAAACATTACATCCCGTTAACTATCCGGTATTTCTTAATCAGTACGCGCGTTTACCGCAATTCGATGCTAATTATGTCGCCCCTTTTCCTATTATGGGCGCTAATTTTTCCTTAGATTCCCAAGCCGTGCGTTTTACCCACAGTTTTGGCATAGACCCTAACACCACTCACTATTTAACACCGGATTTATCGCCAGGTTTTGCTTATGCCGATGCCTATCGCTGGCATGTCCAACCGACATTCAGTTATCCCGTAGCGTCTTTAGCAGGACACATTACGCCGCAATTATCACTGGATGCGACTCAATACGATTTATTCAATAGCCCTACATGGCCACAAACCAAAATAGATCGCACATTACCTATTTTTTCCATCGACAGTGGTTTGGTCTTGCAACGAAATTTATCATTATTGACCCAAAACTTTACTCAAACATTAGAACCACGTTTACATTATTTATATGTGCCTTATAAAAATCAAAATACCATTCCAGTATTCGATAGTTTGTTGCAAACCTTAACTTACGATCAATTATTCAGAAACAATCGCTTTTCTGGATTTGATCGCATTGGCGATGCTAATCAAATCGCTTACGGCGTAACCTCGCGATTTTTAAATGGCGATAATGGTATCGAAAAAATGCGCGTGAGTATTGGTCAAATTCGTTATTTCCAGCATCGCTTAGTCACTATTAATAATTGTGCGACGGATCAATGTTTATTCATCAGCAATTATGATTACACCAAAGCCTTCTCACCCATTGTCGGTAAAATTACCTTTAGCTTAATTCAAGATTGGGAATTAAGCAGCGATATTGCCTGGGACCCTTATCAACACCATTTTACCGATAGCTCCGTCACGCTGTCCTCGCATCATCGCCAATACTACGATATTTACCTCAATTACACCTATACGCGTTCAGTGAGACTCACCAGTAATAATCAAACTACCTTAGCAGGTTCGGCCAATTTATTGAATTTAGGTGCAAATTGGTATGTTACGCCCAAAATCAGCATGTTAGGCTTAATCTCAAATGAAAATATCTTGAATTCTGCCAATGCAAAAAGTTTTTATTATGGGTTACAATACGACACCTGCTGTTGGGCAGCGCGAGTTGTGACGGGTCGTCAATTTACGGGCTTTAATCAATTTCACCAAGGCATTTACGATAAGCGGATTTATTTCCAAATCATGTTAAAAGGCATTGGTGGAGTGGGTAATCAGGGAAGCAATTCTTTGTTAGCCTCAGAAATTCCTGGTTACAACGATATTTTTACAAATCATAGGACACGATCATGAAAAGAATCAGTAACGTATTCATCTTTTTTTTAAGCATGATGAGCGCAATAATGGTTTATGCCAAACCACAACCACTCGATAGCATCATTGCTTATGTAAACCACGATGTCATAACCGACGTGCAATTAAATCAACAAGTACAAATTATTCGTAGTCAATTACAAGAATCGCATAGCCCTGTACCTTCCGAAAAAAAATTACGTCAACAAGTGCTTGATCATATGATCGATCAGTTACTGCAAAAACAAAGTGCAGAAAAAGCAGGCATTAAAGTCACCGATAACGATGTAAACCAAGCGATTAAACGCATTGCGGCCTCCAACCATATGTCGATTGATCAACTGCGGGCCTATATCATTAAAAGTGGAATTAGCTATGATTCCTATAAAAAAACACTACGCGATCAAATTTTAGTGAGTAAAGTTCAGCAAGCCGCTGTGGGTTCTTCTGTGGTATTAAATAAAAAAGAAGTTGATCACTTTTTAAAAACATTACCGCATGATCCTGCCAATCAATTATATCAAGTTCAAGACTTATTAATTCCTGTTGCCGATAATGCATCGTCTTTGCAATGGCAAACCGCAAAAACCCAAGCTGAAACCTTATTGCAATCAGCAAAAAATCAAGGCGATTTAAAAAAATTAGCCGCACAGCATTCATTAAATGTCACGGATTTAGGTCTTCGCGCGCTTGCCGATTTGCCAACGGTATTTGCTTCCACCGTGCAAGCGATGAAAAAAAATCAAATTGCCGGCCCTATCAAAACTGCTAATGGATTTCACTTAATTAAACTCATTAAAATAACCGCGAAACCTGGCAGTAATAATGCGATCACTCCGCAACAAGCGGAAAATATGCTATATGCGCGCAAAATGGGTGAAGCGGTCGATAAATGGGTAAAAAAATTACGTGAAACTTCTTACATTCATATTGTTAACAATTAATCCATGTTAATTGCGGTTACAGCGGGTGAACCTGCAGGTATTGGTCCTGAATTATGTTTGAAATTAATTCAGCAACCGGATTTACCTGCAGTGCCCGTTGTCATCGGGGATATCGATTTATTAAAATTTTACCGTCAACAACTCGCCATTCCTTGCACACTCAAATATTACGATCCTGCGCAGGCGCCACTTCATCATCAGGCCGGCGTTGGTTACGTTTTACCCGTTAAATTACATCATCCGCAGATTATTCCTGGGCAAGTAACCACTGCAAATGCCGCTTATGTATTAAATTGTTTAACAGTGGCCGCGCAAAAAACCTTAGCGGGCGAATTTGCAGCCATGGTCACTAATCCTGTTCATAAATATGCTGTTCATCAGCTAGATACCCAATTTAGCGGGGTGACGGAATGGCTGGCAAGATGGTGTAGTTGTAAACAATCGGTGATGATGCTGGCAAATTCACAATTGCGCGTCGCTTTAGTGACCACGCATTTACCCGTGCGTGAAATTGCTGAAAACATCACCTTTAGCAAAATCACCACCACGCTGCATATTCTGGAGCATGATTTACGGCATCGTTTTGGAATTGCTCATCCGCGAATTGGCGTCTGTGGATTAAATCCGCATGCCGGCGAAAATGGCTTATTAGGCCGAGAAGAAATTGAGATTATTCAACCTGCACTTAAGCAATTTCCCGCAAAAAATGTCACACTAGTGGGTCCACTCCCAGCCGATACCATTTTTTTACCAAAGTATTTAACACAATTCGATGCCATTTTAGCCATGTATCACGATCAAGGTTTGCCCATTATTAAATACAGTGATTTCGCCACGGGTGTTAATATTACCTTAGGATTACCCATCATTCGCACCTCGGTCGATCATGGAACCGCACTCGATTTAGCGGGAAAAAATCAGGCTAATCCCCAAAGTTTAATCGCGGCGTTCCACATGGCTCAACAATTAATTCAGCCTAATTTTAATTATACGTTAACTTGGAATATACAATGAAATCGCCACATCAAGCACGCAAACGCTTTGGTCAAAATTTCTTAACCGATCAAACGATTATTAACCACATTATTAACTCTATAAAACCTAACAAGCAGGATAATTTAATTGAAATTGGCCCAGGACTGGGTGCCTTAACTCAACCGTTATTAACAAAAGTAGAACGTTTGCAGGTGATCGAAATCGATCGTGATGTCATCCCGCTATTACAAAAAAATTGTCACTATCCCGCTAATTTAATTATTCATCAAGCCGATGCCTTGAAATTTGATTTTAATTTATTAACGTCACCGCAAACCCCTATGCGATTACTCGGCAATTTGCCCTATAATATTTCCACTCCTTTATTATTTCATTTCTTAAAATTTATTGATCACATTCAAGATTTACATTTTATGTTGCAAAAAGAAGTGGTAGAACGATTGTGTGCTAAACCAAATAGCGAACACTATGGTCGTTTAAGCGTGATGATTCAATATTTTTGTCAGCCAGACTATTTATTTACGGTTCCTGCAACCGCCTTTCATCCTCAACCTAAAGTTGAATCAGCGATTGTGCGTTTAACCCCGCATCATCCCCTGCCCTATCCTGCAAACGATTTCGCCAAGTTCAGTGAATTGGTGCGTCTCGCATTTAATCAACGACGTAAAACCATTCGCAATAGTATGAAACCAATGGTGAATGAAGCCCTGTTCATTCAAGCAGGAATTGATCCGGGTGCTCGTGCTGAAACGCTTGCGCTAGCAGATTTTGTGACATTAAGTAACTTAAGTTGAACAACTGGCACATCTTTCTTTTTTACGTTATCTTAAAGAGAGTGATACGCAGTTTACAGGTATATTAACGATGAATGAACAACCCCATATTGATATCAAAGTCAGCACACAATATTTGCCAGAGCATTCCGATCCGCATAATGCACATTTTACCTTTGCCTATTCGATTATCATTACCAATCAAGGAACGGAAGCGGCAAAATTATTATCTCGCCATTGGGTTATTAACGATGCTAATGGTGAAATCCAAGAAGTACGCGGTGTGGGTGTGGTGGGTGAGCAACCGCATTTACAACCTGGACAACATTTCCAATATACCAGCAGTGCAATTATTAAAACACCGGTTGGTAGCATGCAAGGCAGTTATCACATGGTGGATGATCATAATCAACATTTTGAAGTTGATATTCCCATTTTCCGCTTAGCCGCACCCAATGCGGTTAATTAACGATGGCAACCTATGCCATTGGCGATGTGCAAGGCTGCTTTGAAGAGCTGCAAGCATTACTAGCATTAATTCGTTACGACCCACACGTTGATCACTTATGGTTTTCCGGCGATTTAGTCAATCGTGGACCGCAATCGTTAGCCTGTCTACGGTTTATTAAATCACTACCGCACACCACCATTGTTTTAGGCAATCATGATTTACATTTAATTGCACTGGCGAATAATATTATTGATTTAAAAAAGAAAGATACTCTTGCCGAGATTTTAACAGCGCCTGATCAAGAAGAATTAATTTTTTGGTTACGCCAACAAAAACTCTTGCACTATGATCCTCAGTTGAATTATGTATTAGTCCACGCCGGACTGCCCCCCCAATGGGATTTAAACTTAGCGCTAGCTTGCGCACAGGAAGTCGAGCAAGCGTTGCAAGGAAAACACTATCATCATTTTCTTGAACACATGTATGGTGATACCCCAAAAAAATGGAAAGCAGAATTAACCGGCGTCAAACGCTTACGATTTATTACCAACTGCCTAACTCGCATTCGTTTTTGTACCACCGAAGGTCAAATCGATTTAAAATCCAAAGAAGGCTTAGGCTCACAACGAAAAAATTATTATCCTTGGTTTAGCATTCCTAATCGCGCCCATCAAGATTTAAATATTATTTTTGGCCACTGGGCAGCGCTGCAAGGTATTAGTTATTTTCATACTATTTTCCCCATTGATACCGGCTGCGTGTGGGGTGGTTTTCTCACGGCCATGCGTTTAGAGGATCGAGTGCGATTTCAAGTTCCGTACTTCACTGGTCGATAATCCTTCCCAAATTCATAAAACCTTAAGATTTTACAAATCCTTCAATTAATACCATACTACTATTAATGACAAAGCATGTTTACTTATCACGGGGAAAAAACAATGACAAACACATTATCCAAAAACAATACCACTGCTACTAATATCGATACAACATTAGATGCTATACAAGCTGAATTTGAAAATTTTAATACAGAGCTTAATCGCTTAACGGAGGAATATTATAAAAATCCTAAAATAATTTTAGATCCAGCATGGATAGAGGCAGGGAATAAATTGCAAGAATGGAATATACGCTTAGAAGACCTTGATCAAACTATTCCTGCTTTATCAACAGATCCAAGTCAGCGTGAAAACTTGCAACAATCAGTTGAGCTGATGAAATCTCGGCTAATGCCATTTCAATTCATTCACTCCTCAAGTAACGCAGCATGGGAATCAAGGCATAAATTGGATCGCATGATTCTAAGTCCCATAATTAACACACAATTTAAAAATAAAGAGATTGTTTACCAACATTATCTTGCACAGCAAGATGCGTTAAAACAATTTTTATTTAATACTATTTCTCATTTAATTGTTACCAATCATCAAGAAAATAGACTAACATCAGATAACCTGGCCCAAGTGGTCAAAGAAAACTCCGCCATTATGAACGGCATTTATTATACAGCACAATCTGATATTTTATATCGAGAAACGCGCGAAGAAGCCGCTATCGCCTATTGCCGTTGGTTGCATTTATGTCGAGATTTTGAAGTGGCGGGAAACTACGAAGCCGCTTTTTTCATTTATAATGCTTTATACTCTCCGCAAGTTGAACGATGGGGCTTACTATCTGCCTTACCTAATCATGAACAACAATTATTTGAAAATTTTAAACAGTTATTTAATTCTAGTCACAACTATAAGCAATTAAGAAATATTGTTGAAGAAAGACAACAATATGATCAAAATGTTATTTTTCCATTTAATCTCAATGCCGGCCGTCATACCTCAAAAGACGAGCAACGCAAGCAGTTTAAAGGAGATTTAAATACTGCTAAAACTGAATTAGCAGAATTGAATAAAAAACCTCTAAAAAATGAAAATGATCTGAGTGCTATTAAAAAATTAGAAGAAAGAATTGAAAAGTTAACTAGTAATATTGAGAAAGCCGAGAAAGGAGTAAGGGAATTTTTAGATTCCATTAATCAACAAAATGCTGCTTTAAGTAAAGTTGAAATGCCGAACTCAGCAGGATTGCAATTGCAACAAAATATTCGTAGCTTAGCCGATAAGAAAGAAGGATTAGATAAAATCTATCATGAGCGCTCGTGTGTGCTTGTACCGTTTAAATCAACGCCTTTACCACTCAATTTAAATCTTGATAAACATCCTAAGTTATTTGCTAATAATAACATGAAAAAGTTCGAGCAAAATGCCCTTATTTATAAAGCCTGGGCTATGTTAAAACAATATAGAATTCAAGTGGGAGCAGTTGTAACAGGTTTTGTTTTAGCTAAAGTGGCTTTACCTGTTTTAATTGCTCTGGGTGCAAAAGCTTTAGCCGCTAAATTAATAGCCTGGGTAACAGGAACAAGCATTGCGGGAGCAGGTTTATTCACCTCCCATGAAAAAAGTCAATCCCATCATGCTCGCTCTCCTGCCAGCATTATGCAAGGTTTAGGCGTTAATGATCCAAGTTCTATCAGAACTAATTTTCCAGAATTAGAAGATAAACAACCCGATGAGCTCGGTAATTCTACTGATCATCCATTGATAAGGGAACAAAAAATTGTGGCCACCTCACCTCAATCTGGCAACGAAATAGAATTAAATAACACACCATCCCGGCGAAAAACTATTTGAGTGAACCTCGTGAAAATGAACCATTTTATCGGTGCGGTTTATGCAGAATAAATAAGCAAAGGGACTCAAAACGATTGGATTATAAGTGAGGCGCTAAGTATAAAGATATGAAGGCGTGTATACTGAATACATTACTAAGTAGCTTTAGCTCGGCAACATAGTCTAACCTTCGGGCGTAAAAAGAGTATAGACATTAAAACCAAGCCTTTTTAGCTTAGGCTGGCTATATCTCGTAAAAATTTTTACCCATAAAATTAGCACTCTCGCCAAGAGAGTGCTAAAATAGCGGTAATAAAACTTATGAGAGCAAGAGGATATGAATAATCAATTAGTTGCATTTGATGGTCATTTACCGTTAGGCAATCTAGAAGCTTATAAATATCGCGTGAATAGTATTCCTATGTTAACCGCGGAAGAAGAATACGAATTCGCAGAACAGTTTCGCCAACACAACAATATCGAGGCAGCTCGCCGCTTGGTGATGTCGCATTTGCGCTTTGTCGTCAGTGTCGCACAAGGTTATCATGGCTATGGTTTGGCCGAAGCCGATTTAATCCAAGAAGGCAATATTGGCTTAATGAAAGCCGTAAAACGCTTTGACGCGCGGATGGGTGTGCGCTTAGTCTCCTTTGCCGTACACTGGATTAAAGCCGAAATTCACGAATTTGTATTGCGCAATTGGCGTATTGTTAAAGTGGCCACCACCAAAGCGCAACGCAAACTATTTTTTAATTTACGCAAAGCGAAAAAACGTTTAGGTTGGTTTTCACAAGATGAAATTAATCAGGTAGCCAATTCGTTAGGTGTGAAACCTCAAGAAGTCATGGAAATGGAAGCACGGTTAAATGCGGTTGATGCAACCTTCGATTTAAGCGATCACGACGAAGATGAGGGTAATTATTATGTCGCACCCGCTAATTATTTAGCTGCGCCCTCAAGCGATCCCGCACAGACTATTGAAAGCGGTGATTGGTCTGATACGTATACCGAAAAATTAAACGCTGCCTTAACTCAACTAGACGATCGCGCCCGCGATATCATCGAACAACGCTGGTTAGCCGATAATAAATCCACCCTGCACGATTTAGCCGCAAAATATCAAGTTAGTGCTGAACGTGTTCGTCAATTAGAACAAACTGCTATTCATAAATTAAAACAGTTGCTAGTGTAGAATGTGTTCACACTTCAGTAAAATTCAGCTCGTTACTTTTTGTGCCTCGCTGCACGAAAATTAACGAGCTAATTGCATCTACGACTTTTTACTTACCGCTTCATTACTCACTCTCAGCTTAACCCAAGATGATAATAATTCTCATTTAAAAAATTGCTCTCCGAGAAAAAACCTTGTACTAACGTGAAAATGCACTATTTTCATTAGCCAATAGTATATTTTCTTAAAATAAATCAGCGTATAATCTTGGCAATTTCATTTCAATAGAATTTACGACTGAGGAGAAATCGCGTGAGTGCTAAATTTAATGTTCGTCAACAATTAAACGTCAATGGAAAATCTTACGATTATTTTAGTTTACCAAAAGCTCTTGCGAATGGATTAAACGGCATTGATCGTTTGCCTTTTTCATTAAAAGTATTATTAGAAAATCTATTACGCCATTTAGATGGTAAAGTCGTTGACGATAAGGATATCGAAGCCATTGGTGCCTGGCTTAACACCAAACAATCCGATCGCGAAATTGCTTTTCATCCTGCACGCGTATTAATGCAAGATTTTACTGGCGTTCCTGCCGTCGTCGATTTAGCCGCCATGCGCACTGCTATGGCAAAATTAGGCGGCGATCCGAAAAAAATTAATCCCTTATCTCCTGTCGATTTAGTCATAGATCACTCAGTACAAGTCGATCAATTTGCCAATCAATCTGCATTTAGCTTTAACGTCGAAACAGAAATGCAACGTAATTTAGAACGCTATGAATTTTTGCGTTGGGGACAAAAAGCTTTTGCGAATTTTCGTGTAGTTCCCCCAGGCACCGGTATTTGTCATCAAGTCAATCTAGAATATTTAGCCAAAGCGGTGTGGACGCGCGAAATTAATGGTACAACAATTGCGTATCCAGATACTTTAGTTGGCACCGATTCTCACACCACGATGGTGAATGGTTTAGGCGTATTAGGTTGGGGTGTGGGTGGAATCGAAGCAGAAGCCGCTATTTTAGGTCAACCGATTTCAATGTTAATTCCTGAAGTCATTGGTTTTAAACTCACTGGAAAACTGCCAGAAGGCATCACAGCAACTGATTTGGTGTTGACCGTGACGCAAATGTTGCGCGCTAAAGGTGTAGTCGGAAAATTTGTTGAATTTTTTGGTTCAGGATTAAATGAATTACCCCTTGCCGATCGCGCAACCATCAGTAACATGGCACCTGAATATGGTGCTACCTGTGGATTTTTCCCAATTGATGATGTGACCATTCATTATTTACGTTTATCCGGTCGCGACGAGCAAACCATCGCTTTAGTAGAACAATACTGTAAAATCCAAGGCATGTGGCGCGATCACAATACGCCTGATCCTATTTTTACGGATACCTTAGAATTGGATTTAAGTTCTGTAAAACCCAGCATCGCAGGTCCAAAACGTCCCCAAGACAAAGTATTATTAACTGATTTACCAAAAGTATTTCAACAAACCTTAAGTGAACGCAAAAAAGAGCACGAAGCACAAACATTATTTGCCATCGACGGTATCAAAGAAGGCATGCCTCACGGTGCTGTCGTAATTGCAGCCATTACGAGTTGCACGAATACGTCCAATCCTAGCGTCATGCTCGCTGCAGGATTAGTGGCTAAAAAAGCGTTAGCCAAAGGATTAAAATGTAAACCGTGGGTAAAAACGTCTTTAGCACCTGGATCAAAAGTAGTCACAGAATATTTAGAAAAATCGGGATTACAAACTTATTTAAACGATCTTGGATTTAATTTAGTCGGTTACGGTTGCACGACCTGTATCGGAAATTCCGGTCCCTTGCCTGATAATATCAGCAAAACCATTAACGATAATGATTTAGTCGCGAGTGCTGTGTTATCGGGTAATCGTAATTTTGAAGGACGTATTCATCCGTTGATTAAAGCCAATTGGTTAGCCTCTCCTCCATTGGTGGTCGCATTTGCGTTAGCGGGCACCACAACTCTCGATATAAGTCACGATGCTATCGGTAAGGATCACCAGGGCAATGATGTTTTCTTAAAAGATATTTGGCCAACCAATGCCGAAGTTGCAACAGAAGTCGCGAAAGTGAATAAAGACATGTTCACCCGTCAATATGCCGATGTATTCAAAGGCGATCACGAATGGCAAGCCATTAAAATTCCGGAAGGCGATACTTACGAATGGAATGAACATTCCACTTATGTGCAACATCCACCGTATTTTGTGGGATTAACCAAACAACCGCAACCCGTCAAAAACATTGAAAAAGCCAATATTTTGGCGTTGTTGGGCGATAGCGTTACTACCGATCATATTTCACCCGCCGGTTCGTTCAAGGCCGATACTCCTGCCGGAAAATATTTAATCAGTAAAGGCGTTGAGCCTAAAGATTTTAATTCTTACGGGGCACGTCGTGGCAATCATGAAGTGATGATGCGGGGAACCTTTGCCAATATTCGCATTCGTAACGAAATGATCCCAGGCACCGAAGGCGGTTTTACGAAATATATTCCAAGTGGCGAAATTATGTCGATTTATGACGCAGCAATGGAATATCAAAAAACTCAAACACCACTAGTGATTTTCGCGGGTAAAGAATACGGCACGGGTTCATCACGCGATTGGGCAGGTAAAGGCACATTATTATTAGGCGTAAAAGCCGTGATTGCTGAAAGTTTTGAACGCATTCATCGTTCGAATTTAATTGGTATGGGTGTGTTACCCCTGCAATTTAAAAATAATATGGATCGCAAAACATTAAAATTAACGGGTGCAGAAACGGTAGATATTGATAGCATTGCCAAAGGTATTTCACCGCGCATGGATATTCAAGCTACCATTCACTATGCCGATGGCAAAAGTGAAAACGTCACTTTCTTGTGTCGGATTGATACGCAAAATGAAGTCGAATATTATAATAACGGCGGAATATTGCAGTACGTATTGCGTAATTTATTAAAATAATCCTATGCTGTAGCCCGGAACGTAGCGCAGCGAAGATCCGGGATCGGAGTTTTTTTAATAGTCAGATCCCGGATCTTCGCTACGCTACGTTCCGGGCTACGGCTACGTTCCGGGCTACAGCAAACTTAATATTTAAAAGGGAAATCGCATGAAAAAAACCACTCAACTTCGACAATATATTAACAGTAACGAAATTTTAATTTGTCCGGGTGTGTTCGATGGTTTATCCGCACGCTTAGTCGAACAAGCGGGTTTTCGTTGTATTTATGCCAGCGGTGGAGCCATTGCACGAAGTGCAGGATTTCCCGATTTAGGTTTATTAAGTTTTAGTGAAATCACTACACGTTTAGAACATATGGCAGAAGTCACCACTCTTCCCATCATCGCCGATGCGGATACGGGTTATGGCAATAGTTTAAATGTCGATCGCACGGTTAAAATGTATGAAAAAATTGGTTTAGCAGGCTTACACATCGAAGATCAAGAATTTCCCAAACGTTGTGGTCATTTAGACGATAAAAAATTAATCCCGCAAGAAGAAATGGTTAAAAAAATTAAAGCTGCCCGCAACGCCTTAAGCGATCCTGATTTTGTCATCATTGCCCGCACCGATGCCATTGCTGCAGAAAATTTTGACAATGCTATAACACGATCTCAAGCCTATTTGGCAGCAGGCGCTGATATGATTTTTGTCGAAGCGCCTCAAAGTGTAGAACAAATTGAATTAATCGCCAAACACATCCCGCAACCCAAACTCATTAATATGTTCCATGGTGGAAAAACACCACTTGTTCCTGCCGCACAATTACAAGCCTTAGGTTACCGTGTGGTGATTATTCCCTCCGATTTACAACGCGCAGCCATTCACGCCATGCAAACGACCTTGCAAACCATTTTACGCGATGGCGATTCGCATGCTATCGCCGATCAATTAACTAGTTTTAATGAACGCGAAATTATTATCGATACCAAAAAATTTTTGGATTTAGATAAAGCTTAATTAGGGCTTGCAAAATTATTTTAAATTTTACCGTTAAACAAGAAATATTTTTCTCGCCTGGCTAATATCTCACAAAAAAATAAAGCAATCGGTCGTTAAATTTAATTGGCTTAATAATAATCAACATGATACTATTTTTTGACTCACCAGTTTCTCTAAAAAAAGGAATAAAATTATGTTCACCGGGATGTTGGAATTAAGTGCATTTTCCTCAACAACAACACCAACAAAAAAAACACTTAATACGGAACATGAGTTGCGTGAATTTCTCGAAAAATTATCTCATGAGTTAACGATAACTCCTTTGGCAATATTAAAAGACAGGGCAAACTCTCCCTCACATCAACAAGTGAATCAATCCTCTCAACTACGCCCGGTTTATACCTTACCCGCACTTAATCCACTGTTAGAAAGCATCCAGGCAGAAGATGATAATCAAAAAGTATTACGTTATGCTATCAGCAAAACACTCTGCTTGAAGCTCGGCAGAGAAGGTAATCCAACTAAATTTAATACCATTCCTAGACACTGTGATGTCGATCCCAATCCACTGATTGCTGGCAATTTATTTTTTGAGCACTCGTTGGGAGGCGCTCCCAACGTAATGAAAATTACCAATAAAAGTGGCGATTTTGAACCTCATCCATCACGTTTATTAATTAGCTTGGCTTTGCTTACGGTGCTTAAACAACACAATCAAATATCCTTAGCGGAAAATTTGCAAATGACCTATAACATGGATAAAACCATTATCAATATTCCAACAACGCTATTGGATATCAATATATTTCCCACGCAAATACAACAATTATTTAATTCGCTTGAAGAAATTATTTCTATCAATCAACCTCATTATTTAGCAAATTCAACAGCTGATCAATCACCCATACAGACAGCAACTAACGCAGGGTTAAATTCTCAAGCATTTTTTTCTGGTAATCATTTAGATTCTACGACACCCAGTACAGCAGGTCGCGCTGAAGAACCGCTAGAAACCGCACTAAATCTGGATTCTATAGAAGATAGTTTATCTAAAAATGGCTCTGTAGCTAGGATTTCAGGCTTAGCGGGAATTACTGCACCCAATACTCCTAGTAAGACGAGAAAATCGACGTCATCATCTACTTTATCCTTACCCCAATCCCATAAGAAACGTGCTCTGACCATGTCCTTGCTTTTCAATTCCGAGCAGGAAAATCAAAAGAATTCTATTAATACAACTCCCTCTTCTTCAGCAGACGATGGTGATCCCATTTCCGATTCGCCAAAGAAAAGAATAAAACGCAACTAAATTACAACAGGATGAGACATAGCGCCCACTTAAACCCCATGCTACAATCCCCCTCCATTTCTAAGAGGTTATTAGCATGTGGTTTAAGAATTTACAAATATATCGTTTAGTCGAACCGTTTCCTTATAATGCCGAACAATTACAACAACGGTTAGAAGAGCGCAAAGCCAAACCGTGTCATAAAATGTCGCTGTTTAGCTATGGCTGGGTATCGCCATTTGGCGATGATAGCGATATCTTAGTGCATGGCTGTGCGGGTTATTTGCTACTGGCCGCGCAACGTGAAGAACGCATTCTTCCGCCTTCAGTCATTCGCGATGCCTTAATCGAAAAAATTAAAAAAATTGAAACGGAAGAAGATCGCAGTGTGTTTGCCAAAGAAAAAAAATCTTTGCGCGATGAAGTGATTTTCGATTTAATGCCCAAAGCTTTTACCCAGAAAAAAATCACCTATGCTTATATCGATCCCAAACTCAATTGCATAATAATCGATGCAAGTTCACACCAACAAGCCGAGGCGATTACTAAATTATTACGCGATTCAATTTTTAAATTCGACATTCGTCCGCTTGAAACCAAAACTCCTGCGAATGAAATCATGACAGAATGGTTACTTAACGATAAATTAGCGCAAGATTTTCAATTAGATGATTCGTGTGAATTAGTAGACCCTAAAAGTAGTGGAATTGTGCGTTGTCATCGTCACGATTTAAACAGTCGCGATATTTTACAACATGTGCAACACGGAAAAATGGTCAGTAAATTAGGACTTGCCTGGGATGAAAAAATTTCTTGTGTGTTGTGTGAGGATTTTTCGATTAAACGTGTGCGTTATCTCGATTTACTAAAAAATCAAAGTTTAGAAATTGGCGCTGAAACCAAATATCAACAACTCGATGCCGATTTTTCTTTAATGGCTGGAGAAATTACCCATTTACTAACGGCATTATTTGCAGCTTGTGGTGGATTAAATCCCATCAAATCCACACTGAATCCTACGGCTATTGCCCAACCCGAAACCGTAGAAGCGTAACCTGGATCGCAGTACACGTAGCCTGGAACGGAGCGCAGCTGTAGCCTGGAACGGAGCGCAGCTGTAGCCTGGAACGGAGCGCAGCGGAGATCCAGGATCGGAATTATAAAAAAATTAAACCTTTAAGTAGACGTAGTCTGGATCATAGCGTAGCGAAGATCCAGAATTAGCACCCTAAAAAAATAGTTGAATTTTCCAGTAGGGTATGAGTCATGGGCAAGCAATTTTATTTTAGTTCCGATCCTGGATCTCCGCTGCGCTCCGTTCCAGGCTACGTTTGCTGGATTTTCCTTGCACCGCTCTAATGATTTAGCTACCCTTTAATAAACATCATCAGGAGTTTATTTCATGCGCACGTTCAAGGAAATACGCGATACACAAGGCAATGTCACTCATATCGAAACCACGCTGACCGGCAGTAATTTACTCAACACCGCCAAATTAAATAAAGGCAATGCTTTTTCGATTGAAGAACGGATTGAATTTAATTTAGAAGGTAAACTCCCTCTTCATGTTGAAACCCTTGAGCAACAATCTCGCCGGTTTTACGCCCAATATTTAGAACAAGCTAAAAATATTCAAAAAAATATTTTTTTAAATGCGCTGCGCGACAGTAACGAAACGCTATTTTATCATCTCGTCGGTAAACACATTAAAGAAATGCTTCCCATTTTATATACGCCAACGGTAGGTGAAGCGGTTGAACGCTTTAGTTTAGAAATGCGTAAACCTCGTGGTTTATATATTTCTTATCCTTCAATTAATATGGTCGATTCTATTTTAGATAATCGCTTAAATCCTGAAGTCGATTTAATCGTGGTTACTGATGGCGAAGGCATTTTAGGTATTGGCGATCAAGGCGTGGGTGGCATGAATATTTGCACCGCCAAACTTGCTGTGTATACTTTATGCGGTGGCGTTCATCCACATCGCGTATTACCCATCCAACTAGATGTTGGTACCAATAATCAAAAATTATTAGACGACCCCATGTATTTAGGCTGGCGTCATCACCGCGTCAGTGGTGAACAATACGATCATTTTATTGATCAATTTGTCACTTGCGTGCAAAAAAAATTCCCTAATGTATTTTTACATTGGGAAGATTTCGGACGCGAAAACGCCAGACGCAATTTAGAACGCTATCGCGATAAAATGTGTACCTTCAACGATGATATGCAAGGTACCGGTGCTGTGGCCTTAGCATGTATTTTAGGTGCGCTTAAAGCAAGTAATCAAGAATTAAAAAATCAAAAAATTGCCATTTTTGGCGGCGGTACTGCAGGCTGTGGCATTGCCGATCAAATTTGTTCGGCGTTAATTCGCGCGGGTCTCACGGAAAAAGAAGCTCGTCAACGGTTTTGGATTATCGATCGCGATGGGTTAATTATGCAAGACCATGCCAATGTTTTTTCATTTCAAGCGCCTTATGCTCATGAGCGCAATGAAGTGGCCGATTGGAAATTAGAAAATAGTGATAACATTAAATTACTCGATGTCATTAAATACGCGAAACCCACCATTTTAATTGGCTGTTCTGCGGTAGCACAAGCGTTTACCAAAGAAGTGATAACAACCATGGGAAGTTATTGTGAACGCCCAATTATTTTCCCACTGTCTAATCCCACTAACCGTGTTGAAGCCATTCCACAAGACATTACTCTGTGGACAGAGGGACGTGCATTAATTGCCACGGGCAGCCCATTTGCACCAGTCATTTATAATAATCGTGAAATACCGATTGCGCAAAGTAACAATGCATTTATTTTTCCAGGCTTAGGCTTAGGTGTCATTTGCACGCGCGCGCAACGTTTAACAGATAATATGTTGTGGGCAGCGTGTAATGCATTAAGCGAAAATGCACCTATTTTAACGGATAAACAAGGATCTTTATTGCCCGATTTAGAAGACGCGCGCAAAATTAGCCGTAAAATTGCCATTGCCGTGGGTGAACAAGCGCGGAAAGATGGCGTGGCGGGCATTGATGATACGGTTAATATTGAAAATCAATTAAATTATCATCTCTGGAAACCTATTTATCATCGCTATGAAAAAGTCGATAGGATTATTGATTAAGCATGACCACGGCGTTTATTACACATCCTACGTGTTTGCAACATGAAATGGGCATGCAACATCCTGAATGTCCCCAACGTTTATCGACAATTTATCACACATTACAAGCGAGTGGTGTGTGGGATAAATTGCGTCATTATACGGCGAAAAAAGTCACCCACGAGCAAATTTTACGCGCACATGATACTGAGTATTTAAATAAATTATTATTGCTTAATCCCAAAGACGATTTAATTTTTTTAGATCCCGATACTGCCATGAATCCATCCACTTTAGAAGCCGCTTTTTACGCCGCTGGCAGTTTAATTACCGCCGGTGAAATCGTCATGAAGGGTAAAGTAAAGCAGGCGTTTTGCTGCGTACGTCCACCTGGACATCATGCGGAAAAAAATCAAGCTATGGGATTTTGTTTTTTTAATAATATTGCGATTGGTGCATTACATACGATTAAACGCTTTGGTGTTAAAAAAATTGTGATTATCGATTTTGATGTTCACCATGGTAATGGTACCGAAGATATTTTTAAAGATGATGAGCGAATTTTATTTTTTTCTTCATTTGAACATCCTCTTTATCCTTTTAATGCTAAAACCAGCCGTCACGATAATATTATTTATTTTCCACAACAAGCAGGACAAGATGCTTCTTTATTACTAACCGCCATGCAACAACAGTGGTTGCCAAGAATACGCGAATTCCAACCGGAAATTATTTTTGTTTCCGCAGGTTTTGATGCCCATCACGCTGATCCTCTGGCTCATTTGCAATTTACTACCGAACATTATCAGCAGATAATGCAACTTATTTCTGATCTTGCAAATGACTGTTGCGCGGGCAAGCTCGTGATTAGCCTTGAAGGTGGCTATCATCTTAGCGCACTCGGCGAGAGTGTGAATGCTATACTCAAAACAATTGGATTTTAGGCGAGGCGTCGAGTTAAAGATACGAAGGAGTGTATACTGAATACATGACTGAGTAGCTTTAGCTCGACAACAAAGCCTAAAATTCAAGTGTGAAGAGTATATATTACAAGCATTATTATCATCTAACTGAAAACCTAATTCCCGGTAAAATAAAATTTGTTGTAATAACAACACTTGTTCTTCTTCATAATAACGATAATTGTTATCACCATAATAAGCCGGTTTTAGCAATCCAATTTCATCGTAGAAATGTAACGTACGAACACTGACACCGGACAATTTTGCTAATTTCATCACCGTATAAGACATTAGATTTCCTCGTTACTTGACATGGTTACACCATAAAGTATTACGTAACGTTAGAGTCAAGAGTTTTACTAAAAATTTAAATTTCGCTGAGTAATTCAGTCATTTTCACCTAAGAAATATTTTGGTCTTTTGCTACGCTTGAGGTAAAATTCATATACTATACTAAAAATAATACACTGGGTGCACTCATGATAAATTCTGATATCAACTCAAAAAACACCACACCAACGACAAATATTACTTCATCCACTGTGGTTAATACCATCGAAAAAACTCTCGAAGCCATCCATCAAAATGAACATGAAAAAATTAACTTGCTACCCACGCCCAAATCCAGACCCAAAATGAAACGTAAGCATTGGATAAAATTAGGATTACAAGCATTAATGTTAGCCGCAACCGTGGTAAGTTTGGCGATTCCGATTGTTAACTTGGTGATAGCGCTGGGAGCCGTGGTCACCGCAATTTCTGTGGGCTTATTAGGCTGGAAAAATCGCCATATCAATTGGCGGTGGTTTACTAATCCTTTTTCACAACCTTTTTATCAACCCAATCTTGCCCCAAAATCATCATCACGCCGCGCGCTAAAAAATGGCTTAATCGTGTTAGGTTTAGCCTTGGCGGTAGTCACATTAGCCGTAGTACCGCCCGTTCTGCCATTAGCTGCCGCAGCCACATTTGCCGCGGTCGGCATTTTCATTATTCTTGGCACCCTCATCGATTACGCGCATAAATTTTTATTTCATGGAGAGCGTGCCAGTGATAGTGCGAGTCAACAGTTAAAACACGAAGAGAACCAACACGGATTAAAACCAGAAATAAGTCCTCATCCTGAAGAATCCGAGGCTAAAATTTTAGAAAGTTTGGCGGAACAGAGTCCTGAAAAAGTTTCTTTGCACGATATTAAACATCAGTCCATTAATACCGATATTTTGGCGGTTGAAGAAGATATTCCACCCTTAACCCCCTCGAAATTAATGATTCAATCAACTCCGAGCAATAATAAAAAAGAAGAAGAGGATGATGAAAGGGGTTCATCAAATGCTGATCAAGAATTTGATGAACCTAAAACGTTATGACAATGCCGTTGCCGTGGCATTAATCACCGCCGCAATTCGCAACGTCGTTTGAATCGCCTCTTTACTCACACCTGCTTGTGTCAAGGTATTGGCATGCGCGTTTAAACACAAACCACATCCATTCAATGCCGAAACAGCGAATGAATATAATTCAAAATCAATACGAGAAATGCCGTGATTTTTGATGATATTCATGCGTAATTGCGCGGGCATAGTATTATAAGCAGGATCTTCTAATAAATGGATTGCGCGATAATACACATTGGTCATTGCCATCATAGCACTGGCGGCTTGTGCCGCCTGCTGGTGTGTTTCGTCTAAATGAAGACTGGCATAAGCCTGAATATCGGTCAATAACTGAGAATGACGCGTTGCATGTGCCGTGGCCAATGCGATACCGGCCACTTGCACTGGGGTTAAGTTATTATTAGGGCTACCTAATAAAGAATGCAAATTTAATTTAATGTCTTTAGCAAATTCTGGTAACCGATTTTGCAATTGCTCTAAACTCATGAAAATTCTCCTTTACGCGTGAATGGTTTCTTCGCCTTTTTTCCAGTTACAAGGACATAATTCATCCGTTTGTAACGCATCTAACACGCGCAAAACTTCATCGGGATTACGACCCACATTTAAATCGGTCACCATGACAAAGCGAATAATATTTTCAGGATCAATAATAAAAGTGGCACGTTGAGCCACACCTTCTTTAGGATCTAAAATTCCTAACCCGAGTGATAATTCACGTTTGACATCGGCTAACATGGGAAATGGTAAATCATTTAAATCTTGGTGATGTTGACGCCACGCCAAATGAACGAATTCACTATCCGTACTGGCCCCTAATAATTGAGCATCGCGATCTAAAAATGCTTGATTTAATTTTCCAAATCCCACAATTTCTGTGGGACACACAAACGTAAAATCTTTGGGCCAGAAAAATAACACCTTCCATTTACCCTCATAGGATTGTTCCGTAATGGTGGTAAAGGCTTCGTTTAGCTGAGTGCTCACGGTGGCTTTAACTTGAAAATCAGGTAATTTTTGACCAACTTGTAACATAGGATTTCCCCTCAAATAATTAATATTCACAATAGTTATAATCCAACTTTAATCATAAATAAAATTGATTATTTTTATTGTATTGATTGGTTTTTGCTATTATTGAAAAATTTTTTATGGAACAAAAGGTTAAATAAGTCGAGACCGGATACTGGGCATATCCGGCTCGTTTTTGAGGTAACGATTACTAACTAAGGAGAGTCAAATGAAACGTTGTTTGTAACAACAGCTTTATAATAACAAAGTTATATTAAGAGAATCTTAAGCGCATAGCGTTTCGTGAATAATAATAAATTCGTTGCGGATTATCCGTATCGGCTTCGCATCTATATCCAACGCACTTCAAGATACGGCTGAAGTCAAAATCTAGGGTTAGAAATTTTCACTGATTGTCAAAGTGAGTTATCCTAATAAGCACCTATTTTTCTTCTTTTTTTGCGAAAGCTTAGCGAACGTACTTATTAACTAACGCCTGCGACTTAATCTCCGACTCCCCGCATCTTCATTGGCGAGCGGTATAGACACTGCTTTTCTTATTCAATACCAGGAATTATATCTTCTTTTTTGCCCCCATTCTGATTACACTAGCGACCTTTAAAAAGCTACATGACTGTTGCTGTGAATCTTATTGGAGATACTAAAATGAAAAAATATCGTTGTTTGATTTGTGGATTTATTTACGATGAAGCCGAAGGCTGGCCTGAAGACGGTATCCCGGCGGGTACTCGTTGGGAAGATGTGCCGGAAGATTGGACCTGCCCTGATTGCGGCGCGATGAAAGAAGATTTTGAAATGGTTGAGTATTAATTGCGACGATGACGCTTCCTTGGCAAGCTGATTTTTATACCACGTCTCCTTTATTCATGCCCATTGCAAAGGCGGCGCAACGATTTCATGCGTGTCGTGATTGGCCAACGTTAATTAACATGAATGAAGAATTTAATGTGATTAATTATGGCCACCAAGCCGTGCAATTTGTTGCGCAAGCCGACAAACCTAGATCATTTCAAGAAGGTTATGAGCAACGCATTTATTTAACCGGGCAAGTACAAACTCGCTTAAACAATTGGCATGATTTTATGAACATGTTAATTTGGCGCACATTTCCTGAATGTAAAAAAATCATGAATGCGCTGCATTATCACGAGAGTTTGCAACCAGGGCAACCGACTCGCACCTTACGACAACATCGTTTAACACAATTGGATGAATGTGGCGTTATTATGTTAAGTTCTGATCCGCACCTCCTCGATTTATTACGTCAACATGCCTGGCATGAATTGTTTTGGAATAATCGTGACGTCATCGAAAATTCCTTACGCTGCTTAATCCTAGGTCATGCTCTTTATGAAAAAGCCTTACAACCTTATGTAGGCTTAACGGGTGTGGCATTATTATTTGCAGTGACTCCTGAAGTTATTAACTTGTCAGCACCCCAATTAATTGACTACGCCGATAACCTGGCTGCGAATTATATTCATCACCTTGATCCCACCCCCAAACTCACCCCGTTACCGCTATTAGGCATGCCACAATGGTTTAAAGGAAATGAGCATGAATCATTTTATTTTAATCGCGAGTATTTTCGTTAAATAGGGTGTGGGGTGAAATACGGCAAAAAGGTTAATTATAAGCTCGCCTTGTGTACAAATAGACTAGAATTGGCTACAATAGCCACTTGCTTTAATCTAAAAAAATAATGCAAAATCCATGATGTTTACCATTTCCCCGCTTAATTACCCAGAATTCTTTATTCAGCTACCAGAGCGCAACCAGCACTATAGCGACATTCCCGAGGGAGATATCGATATTGACCGAGCTATGGCGGGTTTACCTGCTTTTATAAGTGTGGCTGATACTTCAGCTTTTAAGAAGAAAAAGCTCTTGATTGGAGATATTCGTTCCACCTATATGGTGGCTGGGTTACCTGTTGAATTACCTGCGATGTTAGTATTGCACAAACTGCTGGAAAAGGGTTTTGAAATTTATCAATATCGAGATGAACGCTTTGAACGCTTAAGCCATTATTCAATCTCAAAAATATTCCATTTTAAGCAACCTACATTAGAAGAATATCATGAACTAATGCAAAATTTCAATGAAGAGCCTAATGATGTTCATATGCTCGAGAAAAATACCATAACTAAATTAGTTGCGGATATGCAACATGAAAAACATGAGTTATGGCTATCTGATCTTATCGCTCTCAACTACGATCATAAGAATAAATTTCAGATATCTGAAGAAATGCATTTTACTCATTACGTGATAAATCTGTTTTTAAGTATTTATCATTATGAAATTGATGATTTACCATTCGCAGCATCAGCCCAGCAAGTGGAGATTATATATCGTCCACAATCAGCAATGTATAGTGTTCTTCATCAATATGGCATTAACTCGTTAGACTTGTCACAACTAGAACACCTTATAATAGATCAAGATCTTGCAGATGAAGAATACGATTATTTATTTTCTGCTGTCAGTAAAATTAAAGAGTTAATATTTTGTCAACGTCTAATTAATATCAAGTTATTTCAAATTCGTTTTGAAGAGTTAGAGCATATTAGATTAAAAAGCCGTTCCTTTACTGCCGTACAACTGTTAACTCTATGCAGAAATTCCCCAAAAATGAAGGTGATGGAGCACTGGACAAAAGTAATCGAACTGGGTGGGGAAATATTATCTTTGCGTGAGTGGGGTTTGCTGTTTAATTCCTCATACAATATTCAAAAAATTACTTGTACAAGCAATGAGAGCTTTATAACAGCATTAACGGCTGCAACAGATATTGTAGAAGATAAGGTAACATCCATTAGTTTATTGAACAATACTCCCAGCACTCATCCCGCTCTTATCGTGAGGCTACTCAAAAATTTAGAGGAATTTCACTATAACTGTGATGATTTAGTCATCGATGGGGATATGGGGATATGGAGATTGAAACGCTTAAAAAGTTGCTAAGGGCAGGCGGAGGTCATGTAAAAAAAGTATACTTCAATAACTTTACCTTGCAATTAAAAAATACGGATGATCCATTTTCTCGCAATACTAGCACCATAAAAATTAACACTCTAGAAACTTCATTCAACTCAATTGAAGAAATACATTTTCAAAATTGCTCAGATAGTATTGGAATATATAAAACGCTTTTCATCGACTTGCCTAATTTAAAAGCAATTTATCATAACAGTGAAAAATTAATAATTGATACTAGTTTTAGTGATCAGCAAATTGCTATGCTATTAGCAAATGCTAATAATTTAACTCATCTAGAAATCCATAATGCGAAATCACTGTGTAATTTTTTAAATTTATATCCAACCAGTCTTCAGGATTTAAATTCACTCAAAATACGAGGTGACTTTTCGTCATTAGAAATTGTAACCATAATTGAAAAAATGCCAAGTCTACATGAGCTAGGTGCCGACAATTCTAAACTTATGATGAAAATCATAGAAGAAAACCCAGATATTTTTAACAATAGAGAACATATTCATTTATCAAGCGGGCTGTTATCTGCTGATAAAATTTATTCTCTTTTGGAGTCAAGTGTTGGTTCAACGGTGCTTAATATTAAGCTACCAGAAGACATTGATCTCATCAAGTTTACTTCATTAATAGCCAATATTAAATCACTTAGGCAGTTACAACTCTCCGGGAAACAGCTTTCCATTGACTATATTTTAACTATCATTAGAAGTTTACCTAATTTAAATAAGCTAACACACGATTCTAAAGCCATAGATTTAATAAACCTTGAGATTAGTCAAGATGAATTAAGAATAGTGGTAGAGGGTGCTTACTGTTTAGAAGAAATATTTTTTAATAATCCTCACCAACTATACGATGATGATGCTGAAAATATATTATTCGATTTAGGTAAAACTGAAGTTAGATCAATTAACTTTGGCAATTATGAACTAACTGCCAAACAGTTCTCTAAGTTGCTTTTCTCGGCAAAAAATTTGCAGGAAGTTTATTTCAAATATCAATCTATAAATCTTAGTGAATTATGCGATTACTCGGATAAGCATCGCGAACTTATTAAAAATATCTTACCTAACTTTAATGAAATAATAATCACTAATGAAGACTCGATTGATCTATTTAATGAATTAATTGACCATTCAAAATTTTTAGGTAACCTTAAACGATTAACAGTAAGAAATGGAACATTAGAATCTATACTAGCCATGTTAACACTGGCTGAAAATCTTGAATATCTTAATCATGATTTATCAGAGATAACCATTGATGATCAATATACAAAACCCGATAAAAGACAATTAGCATTGTTATTATCTGGAAACTCGAACAATATTAAATCTATATTATTTAAAATAGATCTTGAATCTATTTCTGATTTAGACATTAATCCACTTAGAAATCTTGAGTCTATCACAGTATCACGTAAAATCAATTTCAAAATGCTAAATTCTCTCCTTCAAGCTTCACCTCATCTTGACTCTCTGATTCTTTTAGAAACTCAAAATATTGATGGACGTCATCTCATTGATCCAAGTATGCATATAATTAAAAACTTATATATTAATCAATCTTTGCTACTGAATAGTGAATATTGTAATTTTTTATTCAGTAAAATCAAAGTTGCTTTTGCTTTAAGATTATTTAATCTATATGATGATTTTGATAACAAAATATGTCCTTTTATTAGGAAAAGCTTTAGTAGTTTACCCTATTTATCACTAAATGGTTATAAAGAAAATAAAATTTATTTAACTACCTTAGACTCAATCTTAAATGAATTCATTAGTTTGAAAGCTCTAGGTTTATTTGATTTAACTTTAGCTGATGATAATAATATTTCAAATAGTTCCTTTGATACACTGGAATATCTGATTTTAGTAGATATTAGAACTACTGCATCTCTATTACTAAAGTTATTACAGAAGTTCAAAAAGCTTAAATATATCAGAATCCATACTGCTATTATAACAGATAGTCAATCTCAAGAATTAAAAAACTATTTTAACAAACTTTCTGCAAATGAAGCGGTTGATTTTGTCTATTCTCCTGATCCCAAGTCTTTTATGAGCGCGAGATCTATAACTTTAAATGTAGCATCTGATAACCAGTATGAAACATCATCTGATCTCACACATAAAATAAGCGTCGATGCTAATACAGCACCAAGGAATCAAGAACTTCATGCTCAACAAATTTTTTATCCACTCTCAAAGCAAGAGCAATATGATCCTAGCAACTATCGCTTGCAATCATACCAGCATTTTGAATGTAATCCTGAGGTAACTTCACCTGAAAAGGCATTTTCTATCTTCAATGATCCTGATTATCGATTTCGGAGTGCGAATGAGATCGATTTTTATGACGCCGATCTTTATTCAATTGGCGAACCTGATAATCAGTATTGTTATGCTAATGTTACTCTAAAATTATCCTCAGAATGGCAAGCATTACCGTCGTTATCGCGCAATGAAACCATAAAACATATTCATGTAAAGGATCCGGTGGCAGTTGAAATACAATATTCAATGCGTGATCAGCTTTATTATATTAAAATGAAAGAACCCTCTCCTACAATTTCTGTAGATATAGAATATATTCTTCTGATTAATCAAAATAATCAAACAAAAAATTTTCCAACTGAACTTAATCCTATTATTGATTATGTCAAGTCTTTTACTAATGAGTCTCTTCAGCTTGAGTCTAATAAACTTTATACTGGAACTGATTATTTAAATGCTATCATTAAGCAGAAAAAAGGCGTATGTCGTCATTTCGCATTAGCCTTTAAAGCACTCGTTGAAAATGAAAGTTTAAGAGCAAGCATCCCCGAGTTAAGCAATTTAAATCTCGATGGATTTACAGTTCATATCATCCACAATGATATTCATGCGTTTGTAGAAATAAGATATCAAGAGCAATGGTATACTTGTGATTTAGGTGGTGCTCCTGGTAACGTTCATATTATAGATAATTTGAATACGCCTCATCATTCTACCAATTCAACAAGAGCACAGACATTACTCGAAAATGACAATCCTTCAGCCTCAGATCCACAAAATAATGTGGCTCATTGTCAAAAAATGTCCATAGGACTCGATGAAAATCTAGATACCGCATTAGATCAAATGCGTATTAAACATTTAGCCGAGTTGGATTTGGGTGATAGAGATCTTACTCCTGAGGAAATCCAAGGAATTTTAAAGAAAGTTGAATCATTACAATCATTAACATTCGGAAAATGTGTTTTAATAAAGAACACCGCTCAAGCAGGAAATACCATACAACCAAATAATAGTATTGCTCACCAACAGCAGCCTATTAATAAAAATTATTTTGCAACACCCGTAAAAAATGATGCTAATGCTCTTGAGCTTCTATTTAAAAAACTCCATGAGAAAAATAAACAGCTTATTCTGTGTAATAAAGAACACCTTGCTATTCTGGCTTATCAACTGCAAGCATATTTCAATGACAGCAATCAAGCTTATTATTACATCCATTCTGCGAATGAACTGATATTGCGGCGTTCTTACATTGAAAAAAATCCAGGAGATAACAACGGAAAAATTAAATGTGGGCTTCAGGGCGAACTGTATCAATTTCTCATGGCATCTCATACTGCACGAACAATTATCATTAATTACAAAAATTTTACCGCCAGTGAACTCGTTAAATTTAATTCTATTATCGATGACATTCCTAATATCGATGGTGTGCCTTTACTCGCAGGTACTCAGGTTATTGCCATAATGGGAAATGATCAATCGGCTGATCCCAGTTTTTATTCTCGCTTTAAAGGCAATATAGAAGACTATTCAGTGGATACGACACACTATCAAGTTCCTTCCCCATTTGTTAACTCAAATTCATCCACTATTTTTGCAGAAGATGAAGTTTTGTCGGTAGCATTTTATGGCGCTGCGAATTGGCAATCAAAACTTTTAGGCAGTTGGGGACTTAACACTAATGGATGGCAATTTAAACCTGGCGTTCTTTTACAGAGATTAAAAGAACCTACACCACTGAAAAGAATTATTTTCAATCATGCCCCCATTCATGATGAAGAATTTATTGAATTTTTCAGGCAAGCACAATTGAAAAAAGTAATTGCATATAACAATGAAGTATTTCCTTGGGTAGATATTGAAATCAATTGTACGCATGAGCTTAATATTAATTCCACTCCCATTATTCATATTACCCATCATGCGACACAACAGTATATTAACGAGCCCAAGGCAATTCTCGTTAATGCTCACACCTTATCCCGCTTATTTAAACAATATACTTATGTTGAAGATATCTCGCAGCTTATTGAACAACCTGGATTATTAGCTGAGCACGAAGCTTGCACGATTCTTAGTTTATTTATTACTGATGAATTAACACTTAATCAATGGGCTCAGATCTTGGCGGAATGTGCAAAACTTCAGGTCAAACTCCATCTTTATTTAGCACCTAATATTTCTTTACCTTTTTCAGTACCAGAACATTGCTTGAAAAAGGATGATGCGAATTCTTTAACAGCGGTATCCGGCATCACGTCCACTATACCGCAGAATGAAAGTGCTCTCCATCTCTGGAATGACAATACTATCCAGCAAATAAACAACTTAAAGCAGGATTGTTATATCACGAGCAACGATATCGATCTCACCTTAACTCAATGCTGGGTTCCCAATTGCATTATTATTGATGTGAGTGAACTCAATAGCGCGAATTTATTGCTAAAAATAAAATGCGACCTCAAGGAAATTAATCTTACCTTTCGTCAAGAACAAGGCGCATTAATTACAGCCCTCCTAGAGAACAAAACTGTAATATTACATGGTATTTTTTCCCAAGAACTGTGTCATCGCTTACAAGATTTTTTATATCAACGTGCTGATAATCCATCTCGAACAGGACGGGTTATTTTAGTGCTTGATCCTGAAATGACTCATGCTTTTAACCTGCTTAAACTTGCAAAATATAATCATACTGTTACAGATGAAGATCGTGCACGCCAGTTGAAAAAGTATTCTGCAAGCCTTGTTCATAATAATACGAATATCACTCTTCATCCAATAACGCGTAATCTACCTTATGTAAAACAACAAGCCGAATTACGCTATCAATATTATGGAAAAAATCACCACACACCGTGGTCAGGATTAGCCGATGACCTTCCTAATCCCGCAATATTAGATACCATAGAGCTGGATGCCAAAAAAGCAACGGAAATAGCCTATATCTTTAACCAATCGCGCTTACAACAAGTGAATAATGCTTTATTAAATTCACCGTTTGTGTTTCTGGCAGGAAAAACCGGTGTAGGAAAAACTACTTTCGTAACCCAACAATGGCACAATGAAATTGAAGGACGGAAAGTTTACATTGGCATTGATCGCATCCGCGAGTGGGCAGACGATAAAAGCCCAGGGATTAAAAAAGCATTATTTATAGACGAAGCCAATTTAACTCGCACGCATTGGAGTCAATTTGAAGGCATGATCCACAATAACCCGCCAGGGATCATGATTGATAATCAATTTGTGGAATTAACGAAAGATCACTGTTGTATTTTTGCGGGAAATCCTGCGAGCTATTCGTATGATCGACAAGTGCCTCGATTATTTGCACGTCACGGTAATAGTATTGTCTTCGATCCATTTCCGCCAGCATATATTTATCAACAAATGTTATTGCCCTTATTTGATGATCTCGATTTAGCACAAGAGATGTGTGAACCCATTTTGAAGGTCTATCAATATCTCAATACATTAAGCACGGCAGCGGTGCTATTGACGGCGCGTGAATTAATCATGATGGCACAATTGAGTTTACAGCGTTATCAACACTGCTCTCAACAATTAACAGCCAAACATATTGCACAGTACTATGCATTTACACTCGCTGATCAATTTGTCCCCGAAGCTTCTCGGGCAAAATTCAAAACCCATTTCGGTTGTGAACGTCCGCAAGGGATAAATGATATTCCCACAGACTCTTCATCGTTAACCATTAATTCTAGTAATTCATCTTCTTGGTTGTTAATCAATGATTTTTTAACCCTAAGGCAAAATTATCGAGATCATTCAGCTCAAATAAGCAACATGGGCTTGGGTGGGATTTTATTAGAAAGTGAACCAGGTTTGGGGAAAAGTGAGTTAGTAAGAGCGTGCTTAGAAATTCATAACTTTAAAAAACTCAATCTTGACAGCGAAATTCCTGATGATATGGGGAATTATTATTATCATTTTCCCGCAGGCATGAATACGCAAAGAAAGGAAGCAATATTCATTAAAGCATTTCACAAAGGTGTTGTCGTGGTGTGTGATGAAATGAATACCATGGTTTCCTGTGAGCATTTATTAAATCATTTATTAATGGGGCAAGGAGAAAATAATCAAGCACCGCAATATCCTGGCTTTATGTTGCTGGCCACGCAAAACCCGCCTTCACATAAAGGGCGTGTTAAAACTAGCGCGGCGTTAATGCATCGATTGCATTATCGAAAAATTCCTCATTATACACGCGATGAAATGTTGGCTATTTTATTAACAATGGGCGTTCCAGAACGCAGACGCATCGCCATTGTCGATCAATATTTGCAAAACCGCCATAAAAATTCGCAATTGTGTTTTCGAGATGTGATTGCCTGTGCTGAAAATGAGTTACAAGAATTGTTAAATTCCCCAGAACCTAAAGAATTATCCCAAGAACACTTATTAAAATTAGTGGGCGATGAACAATCGACAGCAGAAACATTAGAAGCAATTTTTTTACATCGACATTGCACTGTAACTGTAGAAATTTCATTATTAAACAATCCACATACCCCTTCTCACGTTATTGCTCAATTGGCTGAGAAAACCATTGAAAATGATATTGTTAGGTTAAGAATTATTGCTGAACACCCGCAATGCAGTGCAGCCACGTTGAAAAAATTATCAAGTAATAAAAATTATCCCGATATTCTTGCTCCAATTATCGCAACCCATCGAAATAGTGATGCTGCTGTATTATCAATACTACTTTCTCACAAACCATCGGAACACGTTTTATTAACAATAGCTAATCACCCCAAGGCAAACAACACTAATTTTGGTGAAATACTAGAGCTCAATTATGATATCAATATTTTATTAAAAATTTCTGCGCATTCTGCGGCGAATAAAATAACTCTAGAAAATATCTTACAGAAAAATCAGGGTTTAGAAATAATCAATAATATCTTAAAACACCGATCCTGCGATGAGGGAATATTAGAAGATATTATTAAATTAAATACCATTAGTAATAGGATTATCATTGCGGTTATTTTTCATCCTGCGGCGACACCCAAAATTTACAATCACATTATTAAACATACACAAGACTATATGATCTTAAGATATCTTTTGGTAAACAACAAGTATAGTGCTGATAATTTATTACAATTATTTGATAAAATGGATGATGATTTACGACTGAGAGTGATTGAATCGTCTAAACCAGAAACGCTGGTTAAATTAGGTCGCTGCTTAGATCTTTTAAAAAATAGTCAACTATTTTCTACATGGATAGTTCGATTAAGCGTCGCAAAAATCAAATTAAAACCAAGCGATTGCCATTCTGATAATCTCGCATGGATAAATGCCATCAAAAATTGTGTTATTAGTACTCAGGTTTTATTAGAAGTTTTTGATAAAATTTCAATAATAAAGGATATTATTTTATTAAATGATGATATTTTAACTCAAGATCAAATGTCGAATTTATTAAATTCAGCCAGTGCTAGCGATAATGCATGGCTAAAAAACAACAAATTCCTACGATCGCTTGTTAGCGATGATTTAAAAATAGAAGCCATTAATAAAAAAATAAATTTATTTGATGCCTGCTCTATAAGAAAGACCGTTATTTGTCAAATATTAAAATATTCACCCTCTATAATTACCTTTAAAGGTCTTGTTGATTTTTTTGATGGTGTAGATAAACATTGTAAATCTATTATCTTAAATGAAGATTTAAATCACGCTACTTTTTCACAAACGCTTGAGAGCTTGTGTTGTAAATTGTTTTTTTTAGAAAAAATTAATCAATTAGCTAAATTAGTTAACCCAGAATTTACTAAAAAATGGCTTGCTAATTTAGTATTTGATTTATACTGTATAAAACATGTGGGCGGTAAGCTTTTAAAAACATCTCTTGACAATCTAGATTCGTGTTTTGAAAAATTAATCAGCGATAATTTTTTCATCCAGGAGGAGGAGGAACAACTCTTATCGGAACTTTTTGAATATTTAATAAAAAGCAATCCCGATAGAGCACGCTTATGTTTTGAGGTAATTAAAAATGGCAGGATATTAAGTTATTATTTAAATAAATATGGCGACACATATGGATCGAAAATATCAATCAATAATAACCTTTCAGAGCAACAGCTATTTGAGTTATCAGAAACAGCCAATCCTAATATAGTTAACTTTTTAAGTTGTCATATAAATTTTACTAAAAATTTTATATATAGTAAATTAGATTCTTCTACCGCTATAAATTCCACTCAATTAGCTGCAATTATGAAGATTCTTCATTTAAATGCTAGAAAAAACCAAGAACACCAAACGATATATTCAAAAGAGTTAATAATACAAGTACTGTATGCTGTTCAAGGTAATTATAATGGAAATCATCAGGATAAATTAAAATCATTAATTGAATATATTAAAAAACATGATGATGATAATATAGAGCCCATATTAAAAAGAATCAGCGAAATGACCAGCATCGGCGGTGGATTAGGTTTTTTTGGTGGTCTCAACCGTGTTTTAAAACTTGTATGTAAACATATTGAACAAAACTCTCCCGTGCCTCTGCTGGAAGTCAACTCCATCTTGACCCCCAAGCGGAAACAAACCTAAATTATTGATAACGACAATCTTCTTAATTAGCTTGAAAGAATCTTTATTCTAAAAAAAACCTCATCATGTGATGAATTTAGTTCTAAGAGCCTGTTTTTTCGGCTTCTACTATCCATGCTTTTCTGGTGCGCGCTTTCCATTGGATTGCGCCAAATATAATAGAGGTGAAGACCAAGAAAAATCCGATAATATCATATTTATTTAAGTGTTCGCCTAATAATGTAGTAGCAATAATGACGACGGTGATGGGCATTATCGCCACGAATAACGCCGAAGTAGAACCAGAAATATGGCGTAGCCCATACGGCCAAAAAATAAAAAAGCAGGCACTAAAACTAGCCCCCACGAATAAAAGTCCCCATCCCAAGAGCGTAACGCTGGAAAAATTAGCCTGCGGCAATTGCCATAAAAAACACGGTAGAAAACTAATGCAACTAAAAAATAAGATCCACAATGCTTGTTGCAGCTGAGGGATTTTGGTTTGGAATCCTTTGGCAAAAATGGTATACAACGCTTCTGGAAATAAAGAAATAAATACCAGCAACATTCCTACTAAACTCGATCCTGCATTACTTTGTTGTTTCGCGCCTAAACTGATACTCAGTAAGCCAATAATGCCTAAACCAATACAAATAATTTGGCGCGCCTTTAATTGCTCACGCAATAAAATCCACGCCATTAAAGCGATAATCCCTGGAATAAAGCTGGTGATAATGCCGGCTGCTAATGCTGAGGTTAAACTCACACCATTCACCACAAAGGCATTAAATAAAAAATTGGCGGTTAAGCCTTGTGCAAACATCATTAGCCAATCTTGTTTTCGCCATTGGGTTAAAGGTAATTTTTTACTAAAACGCGAGAGTATTAATAAAATACTAAACGAACATATAAAACGAATTTGCAAAAAAACAAAGGGCGGTAGTTGGGTGACTAAATATTTTGAAATCGTGATATTTGCCCCCACAAAGGCTTGCGCTAAGGCTAAATAACAAAATCCTATCCCACGTGAATTCATACTATTTTTTCCGTTAGTGATTGTAATAATTGGTTGACTAAACGTGACGGTAGGCAGCGTGCAAAATAAATTACTTGTTCCATGAATAATTCATCGGCAAATAATTCGCCGCTCGTCGATAACGCCGCACGTTTGCGCTCAGTGATATCATATAAACTTATGGCACTGGCGACTGAAAGATTTAAACTTTCCGTCATTCCATGCATGGGAATACGAAATTGATAATCGCATTGTTCAAGTAAGAGATTGGATAGCCCACGTCGCTCATTGCCAAAGACTAAGCAAATAGGTGCGGTTACTGGTAAATCATGGATGGTGTGCGTAGCATTCATCACCGCGCCCGCTAGTTTAATCTGTTGTGCTTTGACGTGATCACAAAATTCGTTCACGGTGTGATAATGATCAACATCGACCCAATGAAATGCGCCTTTTGTGGTATTTTTTGCGGCTAAAGAATAGTGTGTTTCGCAAATCACATGCACGCGTTGCAAGCCGAATGCTTCAGCACTGCGAATAATTGCGGCTGCATTATGCGGATCGGCGGGTGATTCCACGGCAATGCTAATGCTAGTTAAACGCTGTGCTAATACTTCAGTTATTTTTTTCACCCGTGAGTCAGCAATAAAAGGCGCAAAGAGATCCAAAATAGTTTGGTGACCATGAGTTTTAATAAACGGTGTGAGTAATTTACGGTAATTCATGCGTTACTTAAAAAACCAGCAGCACCTAGAGTTGTGCTGCTGGTTGATGTGCAATTTAAAACGATGGGATATAATCGTCGTCTGAAATTTCTTCCTCGACTAATTCCTGCGTAACAGCTGAAGATGAGGAACGTTGATCGTGATTACTTTCTTCATCGCCCAACGTGTACCAACGATCATCGGCTTTTTCGGCATAGCCTTGTTCAATCCAATTTTCACGATTTTTACCAGCCGATTGCTTAGTCACATTTTTGGATTTTGCCGTTTTCTTTTCTGCTTTGTTTGCAGCTTTGGGTGCTTTTGCCACTGTAGTGGTATTTTCTAAGCGTTTAATTTCTTGCACAATTGCTGTGTATTTATCGCGCTGTGCGGTAATGTTTACAAGGTTTTGATTAAGTGTATTCAACTCTGTTTGAATTTTATCGACTTGCGCTTGTGTTGATTGATAGGTTTTTTCTGCCGCTTTTAATTTTGATTTTAAAGAAGCTGGCACTTTATTACCCGCACTATTGGCTTTATTTTGCAAAGCCTTCCATTTTTCCTGTGCGACTTGTACTTGTTTATTCAGTTTAGATAAACCTGCATTGGCACGAGTTTGTTGAGTGCTGGCGGCTTTCCATTCTTTGTTTAACTCAGCAATTAATTGAGTTTGTACTTTGGCAAATTCTTTTACTAAAGCAGCACTTTTGCCGGCGATTACTTTCGTGCTTGCTTTTTTAGCCGCAGATTTTTTTGCACTGGCTTTTACTGGGCTTTTCATGGTTTTTTTATTTTTAGCGGTTGTTTTCGCCGTAGTCTTTGCAACTTTTTTAACGGGTTTCTTAGCAGTCGTTTTTCCTTTTGGCATGATGTGGGCTCCTGTATCGTGTTAGACGGTCTGGCCTTAACAAAACATGGATTTTAGTCAGGCCAAGTAATGAGATCATGATATTACTCTCATTTTTTTTAAATGTCAGCAAGTACGCGATAACCCCAACTTAATTTCTTAATTTCCTCCTTGCTGATTGAATAAGCGTGACGAAGTCTTGCCTTTTAGCGCTAAAATTTGCAGAATAGCATGCTTATATTTAAAAACATTGCATGAAGAAACCCCCATGAAAATTTCTAAAATTCGCACCACCTGGATTATGTTACGCAGTGGCGTGTTCACCGCACGCATGTGTTTTCTGGTGTGGTTTCACGCTACCTTTAATCGCAAGCATTTTCGTCCCAAACTCGACAGTATGTTGCGTTATTGGGCGCGCACCGTGTTGAAATTTGTCAACGCCGATTGGCAAGTAACACTACACAATACCTTCGAATTTGAGCCGGGAAAACAGTATATTCTCATGAGCAATCACATGAGTTTATACGATATCCCTTTAATTTATGTGGCCTTACCCGGCAGTATTCGCATGCTATCGAAACGAGAATTAATGCGCGTACCCTTCTTAGGAAAAGCCATGAAAATCGGGTCATTTCCTGTTATCGATCGTCATAATCGTCAACAAGCACTGCAAGATTTAGATTATGCCAAACAATTAATGCAAGATGGAATTATTGTCTGGATGGCGCCAGAGGGTACCCGTTCACGCACGGGAGAATTACTCCCCTTTAAGAAAGGTGGATTTATGCTCGCCTTGCAAACCGGCGCGAGTATTGTGCCCATCGGCATAAAAAACGCCAATAAAATTTTGCCTAAGCAAACTTGGCAATTCAGCACTCACGAAAATGTCGAAGTCCATGTCGGAAAACCGATTGATGCCAGTCAATATTCACTCGAGACACGCGATGAATTAATGGAAGCCGTGCGCACGGAAATGCTGAAATTATTATCTTAGCGTCAGCCATTAAAATTTACTGGTGGGGCTTAACTTAGCCAGGAGTAGCGCACTGATGTGCGAAACTCCTGTTAGGGTCTGATTTCGGATTAACAACTCATCCTAATCTAAAATTAAAATACCTTCGATTTCAATCTTAACATTTTTAGGTAATTGTTTGACGGCAACAGTAGAACGCGCCGGATAAGGTGGCTGAAAGAATTCCATCATCACTTCATTAAAGTGTGGGAAATCATTCATATCGGTCAAAAATACTGTGAGTTTCACTAATTGTTGCAAATCACCTCCCGCTTCGCGACAGACAGCTTGCAAATTTCG